>JACPSL010000017.1 GCA_016193285.1 Candidatus Melainabacteria bacterium | reverse complement strand
TAAAATTAAGTCCTTTCAACTTAACTTGGCCGTTATTTCACTTAAATCTGTTCCATGAGTTGAATATTTATTTATGTATTTTAACTCTTAATTGCTGACTATTTTAAATAATTGACCTTTTACTCACCGTAAGTCCTAGGATACAGACTTAGAGTGGGAGATTATAGAATTCTATACACTGTTGATACTGGCATTCAAATTATAGAGATTTATAAAATTGGACACAGAAAAGATATTTATAAATGTTGAATATCTCTCTCTAAAACAAGCTGTAATTCCTGACCTTTATTAATGTTTATACCATCTACATTTTCTTTCTTTAAATATAGTGCAGTTACTGAAGTTGAAATTAAATCACCTGCTAAAGATAAGCCAAGCTTATTTTTTTCTATTGCTAACGGCAAACTTTTTCTTAGCAAGGTATCAGCATTTTTATTTGTGTTAGAGCTTACAAGTGGTGTTAAACAACCCTGCTCATTGATGTAGCCTTGCTGGATGTTTAATTCAGTATCTAGTGGAACTGTCTTTCCAAGAGGTGTAGCCAAAGTATCCAGATGAAAACCAATTTTACCTGTTCTTATAAAAATATTTGGTTTTTTAAAAAAACTAATTCTACCTCTTACCCATGAATCTTTTGGAATAATTAATTGTGGTGGGTTTGTAGGTAAATAAAAATCTTCTACTACATGTGCTTTAAAATAATCTCCAGCCATTGAAGTTTTTACATTTATAAAACTATCAATTATTAATCTTAGTCTGGTATTTATTGGGATTGGGTTTAAATCAGATAAAGGTTCTTTACTTACAAAATCAGGCAGTTTCTTTATATCTATCTCGGTAGGAAGATTGCTCTCATAACCATTTAACTCACCAGGAACTCTTAATTTTATTTCTGGCTTTTGAATTAATTCTTCATTAGCAGCTATAACTTGATATTGGCTAATTAAAATCAGAAGAGTGAAAAGCAGAAAATAAAATTTTCCAAACGCTGAACGCTGAACGCTGAACGCTGTCCTACTGTACTTCATCTTGAATTAAAACTTCACTTCCACGCTTAGACAATTCATCAAGTCTTGAACTAATTTTACTTGCTCTTTCTTGAATAGTAGTCGCTACTTGAGAGGCTTTACCAGATAACTTATCTTTTGTAATTTCTTTTAACTCCCTTGATTTATTAACTAAATCCTCCCTCATTTCTTTCCCTGCTTTTGGAGCAATTAAAAGTCCTATAATTAATCCTGATACTAGTCCTGAAAACATTCCAAAAACAAATTTTAAAAAACTTCCTTCCTTCTTAGACATCCTTCTCACCTCTTGTTCCATTGTAGCTGGTTTCATCATTTTTGTAACTACAGAAATAGTCCCTAACTCCGGCTAGGATGCCACTTGCAGATGAAAGAATTATTACTCCTGCTTCATTTATTCCTGCTCTTATTGTCTTACTACCTGTTTTTACTAATGTTTTAACATTTCCTATACTTTCTTTTACTCCTTTAATGGTTGGTTCAAAATCATCATTAACTAAATCAATTAAACTTTGAGCTGAACTTAATGTTTTACTAAGTTGTAAAGCAACAGGCACTAAAACAACAAGCATACAAATTGAAGTAAAAGTCAGTATTACAAAAGAAAACACAATTACTAAATTCAGATCAAGAGATGACATTTAGTATTCACCTTGATGCTATATTAGTTGTAAATCTTTTAAGCTCTTTAGATTTTTCTTTTGCAACACTCATGCCAGTTGTTACAGCTTTTGAAAACTTTTTAGTTTGTTCTTCCAAAGCAGTTTTTGCAAAATCTAAAACTGAAACAAAGAGGTCTAACAAGCTTTCTAAAAAAGCTAAAAAGTTTTTAGGAACTGATTCAACTTTTTCCTTAAGTTCATAACGTAGTTCTTTACCAGATTTAGGAGCATACAAAAAAGCTGATACTATTCCTAACAAAAGCCCAAATAACAGTCCACGTTTTAATGTAAGTTTCATCGTTAGATATATTAGCATATTCCTTCCCTCTGTTACGATCTTATTGCTATGGATTTCCCCTTTTTACTTCGTCCATGTCCAAAGTGTAGTAAAGATATATGCAGAAGAGCATATACAATGAGCCTTGCACTTGGTTATGCAGAAGAACAATATTGTTTAAGTTGTCTTAGTAATATGCATGGACAAAGTATGAATGATATGTTTGATTTTGTGTACGGATATATTCAAGGTAGAGATTGTTTTAAAAAAGAATGGATTAAGATGAAAGATAAATGTGAGTGCCCGCTGCTTAATTCTTGTGTTATAGAAAAATGTTTCCCAATTAATTTTGTTTTAGATTTACGTGGGGTAGAATGTCCTTTAAATTTTGTAAAAACAAAAATCCAGTTAGATAAAATGCAAACTAATCAAATCTTGGAAGTCTTGCTTGATCCAGGTGAAGCCATTGAAAGTGTTCCACCAAGTGTAATTGAAGAAGGGCATAAAGTACTGTCTCAAGAACTATTTGAAAATTATTATAAAGTTTTAATTCAAAAAAATTAGTTTAGCTCCGCATCTTGCATGATTTTTAAAAGAGTATTTTCAGTTATGTCCAAGAAATAAATAGCACGATCTCGAACTCTTTCTGTGCGGTCATTTGCTCCAAAGTATTTTCTGGAAAGTATTTTTCTTATTAGTTCTAAATTAGATCTAGCTTCATGTGCAAGAACATCTTTAGGTGGAGTAAATGGATCTGGATTTCTACTTAAATAAAAATATCTTTCTCTTGATCCATGTACTTCAGAGCCTAAATAGTTTATGGCACCTAATCTTACTTCTTCGTCAGTATGGGTTATTCCGTTACCATTACTATTTGCAATTATCAGTGAATAAGGAGGCCCTGCCATTACTATTCCACTTACACCAAGCATTGGAATAAATGGTGTAGCAAGAAATATTTCTGTTGTTATTCTTCTTTTTGCACTCATGTAAGCTCTTCCTGCTTGAGCTTCAGGACTCATGTCTAATGTCATTGGTTCTAGTTTTTTTTCATCATCCGTCATTTCTTCTTTTTTGTTAGCTGAAGGTGTAGGCTTTAATGCTCTAAGCAAAGTATTGTCTCTGCTAAGAGCAGTAAACTTTTGTAGTTCTTCATTTAGAAGATCTCTTTCATTTTGCATAAGTTTTCTAGTTGCACCATTTAGATCGTATATGCTAGCAACAAATTTATTGATTCCATCTTGAGCATCTCTGTGCTCTGAATAGCATAATCTTAGTTCTTGTGGTATTAAAGGATTTCCTTCTTCATCTATATCAATATTGTGTGGAGGAAAACTTTGTAAAGTTTGTATTGCTTTTTTATGACGATAATTAGCTGCGTCATAAAACAATGGCTCTAAGCAAACTCTTAAGGTTTCTGTTAATCTCATATAGGTTGATTTCTTGTTATACATTTAATCAGTCTAAACTTTACATGTCAAGATTTAAGCAAATGATTTTATGATTTTTTGTCCTTTACAAGCTATAATAAAAAATGCTTTGGGCGATTAGCTCAGTTGGTTAGAGCACACGCTTGATAAGCGTGGGGCCCCGTGTTCAAGTCACGGATCGCCCATTCTAGAGGATCAGAGATCAGAGGATCTATAGGGAGTGTGACCAAAGACGTTTGATAAAAGTTAAGTAATTAATAATTTCTATTTCTATATTCATAGATAAACAGAGCTTGGCATATTTTCAGTACTACTGCAAATATTCATGAATATTTGCAGTATCATTGCATTTCTGTTTCTTTGGCTATGACGAGTAATAGATTTTAAAAACAGTAATCTCAATAATATCAGAAACTTGTTGCCAAGCAAGGGTAAAAAGATTAATTAAATCTTAGAAACATGGAATTTGAGATACTTTTAACAGTTTTATTTGCTACATGTAAAATCTGATTACAAGTTAATGTTATAAGAAAAATTGCTGTAACAGTACTCCAGATTGCAGTATTTAATTCTTTTGATTTGCCAAGTGCTTTTTCAAAACCTGTAAAGAGCTGTCTTGATGGACTGTCTACAATCATTAGTTTTGCAATATATGAATAGTAATAAATTGACAGGATAGTTGTTACTAAAGCAATTGAACCTAAAATAATTCCAACTGTTCCTGCTTCAAAGCTTGCTTTAAAAAGTAAAAACTTTGCAATAAAACCAGCTGGAGGAATTGGTAAGCCAGCCAAGTTAAAAAGACATATTGCAAAAGCAAAAGCAAGTAAAGGATTTATTTTAGCTAACCCTGCGTAATCACTAATTAAATCTGAGTCATGTTCATTTCCAAATGCAATGATGCACAAGAAAGCTCCAAGGTTCATGACTGAATAAACAATTAAATAAAAAATGCTTGCAGATAATGCATGAAAATTATTTAATGCAAGTCCAATTAATATATAACCTACTTGTGCAATTGAAGAATAAGCCATTAATCTTTTTATGGATGCTTTGTTTAACACTTCTCCAAGTGCTACAAGATTTCCAATAACCATAGATAAAACTGAAATAGTAATTAACATTGGCTGCCATATTGAAGCTGCAAAATCAAATAAATAAAAAATAATTCTTATACTTATTGCAACTCCTGCAGCCTTTGATGCTACAGATAAAAATGCAGTAATTGGTGTTGGTGCACCTTCGTAAACATCTGGCGACCACATATGAAATGGTGCACTTGCAAGCTTAAATGCTAAGCCACCAATAACTAATATTAAAGTAATTGTAATAATTGATTGATCTAAGCCTCCAGCTTTTGTTAATTCAAGAAGTTTATATTTAATTTCATAAAATTGGGTAGATCCACAAAGACCATATAAAATTGACAAGCCAAACAAAAAAATTGCTGATGCACTTGCACTACTTAGTAAATATTTTAAAGATGCTTCGTTACTTCTTAAGTCATATTTTGAATAACCTATAAGTAGTATTGAACTTAATCCAAGAGTTTCAAATGCAACAAATAAAGTAATTAAATCATTTGCACTAACTAAAAACATAATTCCAAGAATACTAGTAAGTAAAATAATCATGTACTCGCTTTTGTGAACAAAACCTTCGCTGTATTTTACAGAACCAAGAATAATTAAAATAGCAACTAAAAGTATGAGTAACCTAAAAATAATGCTTAGTGAATCAGCTATATATGCTCCGCTTAGTATTTGAATGGGTTCTTGTAAGTTAAGTTCAGAGTTAACAATATGAATACAACCAAGGGACATAAGTATGGTTGAAATAATCCAAATAACATTTTTAAAAGAAGTGGTACTAAGAAATATAGCTATTATTAATGCTAAAAGCACTAAAAGCTCTGGGTATAAAACTAATAGTAAGTCTTTTAACCAAAACATGTTTGCAATTATAGAGCCTTTTAAAGTATTTTATGGTTCATTCTAATTAAAAGTTATAAAATGTATTTTATGGTTTTAAAGTATTTATTAATTTTAATTGTTTTTGTTTTTTGTTTCCAGTTTTTTCAATTCTGGCAATTGTCTTCTTTTGCTAAAGAGACTGCATTAGATATTAAAGATACAGGTAAAACAGAGGATAAAGCAGAAGAAAAAGAAGAAGAGAAATCTGATCCACTACTTACTTATAGACTGGTTGGGATTTATTTAATTGGCAAGGAACCAAGAGCATTAATTAAAGATTTATCTAATGACCAAGAAGGTCCAAAAGAATTTCAAATTGGTGATTATTTAGATGAGTTACATACATTTTCAATTTCAAAAATTTCTTTTAACCCAACTGCTAGAGTAGAATTAATTGATCAAAATGGTTTAAGTTATTTAGTCAAGCCATACAATACAGATGATAAAAATACACAAGTAAAATCAATGGGAGCATCTAGATCTGTGCCAACATATTTTTCAAGTACAACTCGCAGTAAAGCTACTCAAGGTACACAAGATACTACACAAACAAGTACTCAAACAACTGGAACAACAACTCCTTCTCCTCAAGCTCAAGATACTGCCCAAACACAAGAAGGAACTCAAGCACCAACCCAAGCACAAACTCAGTCACAAACTCAAAGCGGGACTACAACTACGTCCTTGCAAGCTGTTACTACTGGCACTTCAGCAACAACACAAACTGCACCAGCTCCTGTAAAAACAGAACAACCTAAACCCTCTGATAGTCTTGATGTAAGTAGACCTTCAAACCCATTTGCAAATTAACTAAGAGATTCTATTTCACTAATTGTTTTAGGTATGCCGCTAGTTAAAATTTTATTTCCATAGTTAGTTACTAAAACATCATCTTCAATTCTAATTCCAATACCACGAAACTTTTGTGGTATGTCTTGTAAATTGTTTGAAATATAAATACCTGGTTCTACTGTCATTACCATGCCAGGCCTAAGCTTAATAGAATTACCTCTTTCATCAAAATATGGACCAGCATCATGAACATCTAAACCAAGCCAGTGACCAAGCTTGTGCATAAAAAATTTTTTGTATTCTCCTTTTTTAATTATTTTTTCAGTACTTCCTTTTAAAAGTTTTAATTCTTTTAATCCTTCAACAAGTACTTGAACAGCTTTATTATATGAGTCACTAAATTTTTTACCAGGCTTTATTTTTTCTATGGCTTGTAATTGAGCTTCAAGAATAATTTCATAAATATCTTTTTGTGCACCTAAAAACTTTTTATTAGCAGGATAAGTTCTTGTTACATCTGAAGCATAGTAGTTATATTCACATCCTGCATCAACTAATATTAAATCCTTATTTTGAATTTTTTTATTATTTTTTATGTAATGAAGAACTGTGCAGTTTTTTCCTGAGCCAACAATTGAAGGATATGCTGGTCCTAATGCTCCCCTGGATCTAAATTTATATTCAATTAAAGCTTCTAGCTCATGTTCATATATTCCAGGCCTTGCATATGACATAGATAAAATATGTGCTTCTCTTGAAATTTCAGCTGCTCTTTGTATGCAACTAATCTCATAATTATCTTTTATTAATCTCATTTTATGGATAACTGGTCTTGGATCAGAAATATTTTTAGGTGCTTTTATTCCATTTCTGTTATTTTTATTTATAGAGTTAATTAAGTTAGTAATTTTTAAATCTAATGTTTTATTTTTTCCAATTGGCAAAAAAATATGCTCAGCTCCTTGGAATAGTTTTTTTAAATGAGTATCAAATTCTTGTAAGTAATGTGTTTCATCTACAAGATAAATTGCTTTAGCTTTTTCTTTATTTAATTTTTTCCCTACCCATTTTTCTTTTTCTTTTTCTTGTTGTTCTATGTAAAGTAAATATTGAAATGACTTTTTATCCTTTTTTAAAATACAAATTGAATTTGGCTCTTCAACTCCTGTAAGATAATAAAAATCCGAATCAGGTTTAAACTTATGTTCTACGTCATTTGAATAAATTAAAACTAATCCATTTGATAAAATAACAAGTGATTTATCAGGCAGCTCATTAATAAATAGTTTCCTTCTACTAGCAAAGATTTTAAAATTGAAATTGTTTTTCACTTGTTTCAATATAATAGAGATGTAATGTAAACTAAAAAGAGCTTAATTGAAAGGTTAAGAAAATGTTAAGGAGTATAATTTGGAGTAAAATATACAGTTTTCAGGTATATATGTCCTATAACTAGCTAATTTACCAAGATTAAGCAGGAGGGTTAACATCTATTTTAGTAAGAATATTTAATAGAATATTATTTTTGAGCCAGAATAATAATAACAATCAGTTCAAAATAATTATAGAAATATGAAATATTTAAAACGATTTTTAAAAGGCTAACGTTAAATGGGAATAACAACAATATGGCAACAGCAAATCCAACAAGAATATCCCTAACACAATTATTAAAAAGTGGCAAAACATCCTTAAGTGAAGCACTAAACCTTTTAGTTGATTCATCTGGTACGTTAAATTTTGAATACCTGGATAAAAATTTACTTTCAGCTATGCCTTCTTCTTGGCCTGCTGAACAAGCAATTCCTCTTTTATTTTGGAATAATAAACTTTATGTAGGTGTTCCTGAGAATCATGAAAGCTCATTAAAGAATAGTTTGTCTGATTTTTTAAATGGTTGTCAAATTGATTTTAAAAATATAAAACCTGAAAGCTGGAATAAATGGTTTGCATTAATTGGAAAAACCCCAGGAAATATTCCTACACAACAAGCAGTTTCTTATGAAGCTAGAACTCAAATTTCACCTGGAGTTGAACAAAAGACATTACAGGGAGCATTACAAACTCAATTAGCATCAAAACCTGTGGCTGCGCCTCAAGCAAAATTAGGCGCAGAATTAGAAGCTACAATTGATAAAATTCCTATTCGTCAAATAATGGCAACTGATGAAGGAGCTATTGCAAACGATGTCAGGGCATTAATGGGTGAAGCTTTAACACAACGGGCAAGTGATATTCATTTTGAACCTACAACAAAAGGATTAATTGTCAGATTTAGGGTTGATGGGATCTTAAGAGATGTTTGCAGATATTTTTCAACAGTGCAAGATTTAAGAAAAGTTGTTCTTGCACGTATAAAGATTATTGCAGATTTAAATATTGCAGAACAAAGACAACCTCAAGATGGGCGTGTTACTGAGGTTTTAGGTGGTCAAAGAGTAGATCTTCGTGTTTCAACCTTACCAACCTTACATGGGGAAAAGTGTGTAATAAGAATACTTCCGCATGAAAATAATTTCAGCAATTTACTTGATCTTGGTATGCCAAAAGGCAGATTATCAGTTTACGAAGAGTGGTTAGGTCGTAGTCAAGGAATGATACTTATAACTGGGCCAACAGGTTCAGGAAAAACAAGTACTTTGTATACTAGCTTAGCTAAGTTAGTGGATACTTCAAAAAATGTTGTAACAGTAGAAGATCCAGTAGAATACCAGTTAGCTAGGGTTAATCAGGTACAAGTTAATGTAAAAGCAGGTTTAACTTTCTCATCAGGGTTGAGAAGTATACTACGCCAAGACCCAGATATTGTAATGATTGGGGAAATTAGGGATACAGAAACTGCAGAAATTGCTATACAAGCTGCTCTTACAGGGCACCTTGTCTTAAGTACCTTACATACTAATGATGCAGCAAGCACAATAGTAAGAATTATGGATATGGGAATTGAACCTTATTTAATTGCAAGTGCATTAATTGGGGTAATTGCTCAAAGACTTGTACGTAAAGTTTGTTCCTGTCACCAGGAATATAAACCTTCTAGTGAGGAACTAGAATTATTACAATTAACGTCTTCTGCAGATGAGATCTTTGCAAAAGCAGTTGGTTGTGAAAAGTGTAGTAATTTAGGTTATTCTGGACGTGAAGGTGTTTTTGAAATTATGCCTGTAAATGACAAAATCCAACAAATGGTACAAGAACGTCCTAATTTAAATGAAATAAAAGCAGAGCTTCTACGTGTAGGTGTTCCTACGCTTGCTCATGCAGGTATCCAAAAAGTAAGAAAAAGAAAAACTACACTGGAAGAATTATTAAGAGTAATTCCAATAACCAAGTAAAGATCTTAAAGAAGAAGCGAAAGTAACTATTCAGCATGTTAATTTATCCCAGGTTATCCTTCACGAAATTATGCTATTTAATAAAGCGAGACTTGATCCAATTTATTTGGGCAAGTCGAGCGATCTATGGAAAGGTGGCTCGAGGAGCTATGTCACCGCAGAGCCACCTGAGTAATTACAAGTGAAAAGTAATATTGTAAACGATAGACTTCAGCTAGAAGATCTTCTTGAAAGATTTCCTGTTAATGTTTCCTTGCCAAGAATAAATTTTAAAAAAGTTAAACTAAGTAAGCTTCAAAATCTTGATAATTATTTAAAGACAAAAAATATTACTAAAGTAATGCTGGATACTAGCCTTTTAGAATTAGATTTGCCTGTAGCTAGATCAACGCCTGAAATAAAATATGACATTGAAAAAATTAATCCATTGAGAAAAAAAACGGATGTTGAAATAAAACTTCCAAGCAAAGAAAAAGAAACAAAAGAAAAAAATGTTACTTTTAATTTAGAAGCTGAAATAGCTACAAGTGAGGAAAATGTTATATTTTCTCCTTCAGTTGTTTCAATGCCACCATTAAAAGAAGATGTTATAAGTTCTTCTGGTGATAAAGAGGATAAGAGTATAGTTTGGCCTCCAGAAGACAAAAAAGCTAAAAAAGAAATAGAAAAAAAAGAAAAAAAACAAACATATTTTTTATCAGAAGAAAAGCCGGAAGAAAAGAAAACTTTTCCATGGTTATCCAGTGAGCAAGAATATCAGTCAATTGAAAATGTATTTGAAGGTGGACTAGAAACAGAACTCTTAGATGTTCCAAGTGAAAAACCTTCTTCTCCAAGTCTTGAACAAGCTATTCCACAACAAGTAGTTTCACAACAAGCAGTATTAAAAGCCATATATCCTGAGATCCCATTTGATGAGACAGTACCAAAATTAGATAACTTAGATATTAAAGACATAAAGTTTGATAGTATTTTTCTGGATAAAAGTGAACAAATAGAGCTATCATGGAAGGTTGAAAAAGTGTTTGAAAAATTAAAAAGTATCAAGCTAACACCAGTGCGTATTATTATTGTTGGTGGTTTAGCTACTACTTTAGGTTATTTACTTTGGACTTATTTCCCGGGTTTTAAAACAGGTGTTATTTCTCCTCGTGGAAGTAACAAGGTTGTTGTAAGAGATATATTTAAGAAAACTCATTCTACGCTAGAGGAAACTTCAGTGACGAAAGAAAAGCCAAGGTTAGAAGAAAAAATAATTGAACCTGTAACTGAAAAAGAGCGTGAAGAATTAATTCAAATGGCAAGAGAAGCTCTAGAAAACAGATTAGATCCATTTGGTCAGGAAGCTGTTTTACCTCAAAGTGTTATAGAAGAAAAAGCAAAGCAAGAAGAAATGAAAACTCCTCCTGACATACCAATGTTTAGAAAGCAAGTAGAGCTAGTAGGTATAATTAGTACTGAAAATAAAAACTTAGGATTAGTAAATGTTTATGTTGCTGAATATACTGTAAGTCCTTCAGATGATAAGGTAAAGAAAGAAGAGAAACTAAAGATAGCTTTAAATATGGCTGTGCCAAATAGAATAGAAGTTTCCCTTTTAGATCCTGTTGAGGATTGGTATGTTAAACAAATTTCAAAAGGTAAAACAAGAACTGAAGATCCAACAATTGAGCTTGTAAAAGGAGATAAGAAGTTTAAACTTAAAGTAGGTCAAAAAGTATTATTGCCTGAAGAAAAACAAGAAGAAAACATAAAAGACGAAGATAACGAAGAAAATAAATAAACAAATTGTATTAGATGCTCTTAAGGAAGATTTAGGATCTTCTAGTGATATAACTTCAGAAAGCATATTTCAAAAAAATCATAAGTCTAAATTTAATTTAATTGTCAAGGAAGATGCTGTCTTAGCAGGCACTAAAATTTTTAAATTAGCTTTTTTATTACTTGATAAGAAAATTAAAATTAATATGCTCTTTAAAGATGGAAATAAAGTTAAAAGAAATACTGTCATTGCAAAAATTTACGGTAGTACTTTATCGATTTTAAAAGCTGAAAGAACTGCACTGAATTTTATTTCTCATTTGTCTGGTATAGCAACTTGTACTAATGAATTGTTAAACTTAATTTCAAGAAAAAGATTTTCAAAGAAGTTAATCCTTTTAGATACAAGAAAAACAACTCCTAATTTAAGAGAACTTGAAAAGCAAGCAGTAAGGGCTGGTGGTGGTAGAAATCACAGAATGAATTTAAGCAGTATGATTTTAATAAAGGATAATCATATTAATGTTGCAGGAAGTGTGAAAAACGCTTTTAGTAAAGTACTTCAAAAATATGGCTGTAAGTTTAAAATTGAAATAGAGGTAAGAAACATGAAAGAATTAAAAGAAGCAATTTCTTGTAAGCCAGATGTCATAATGTTTGATAACTGGAATGTTAAGAAATTAAAGAAAGTATTAAAATTCTTTCCAAAACATATTAAAATTGAAGTAAGTGGTCAGATTAATAAAAAAAATATTAGCCATTATGCAAGTTTAGGCGCAGATTATATTTCTACAAGTTACATGATTAAAAATAGTAAGTGGACAGATTTTTCATTAGATGCAGTTTAGTAACTATAAGCTATACTATATGTTCCAATGAGATTTAAAGCAAGAGCAAACTTTGATGTAGTAATAATTGGTTCCGGAATTAGTGGTTTACTTTGTGCACTTGAGTTAGCTAAAGAAAAAAAAACAGTGTGTGTTTTAACTAAAGAAGCTGTTACTGAAAGCTCAAGCCTTTATGCACAAGGTGGAGTAGCTGTACCTGTTGGTCAATGTGACAGTGTAGAAAAGCATTTAACGGATACATTACAAGCAGGTTGCGGACTTTGTGATGCTGCTGTAGCTAGAGAAATAATAAGTAATTCAATATCTGCTTTCGAGAAATTAATTTCATATGGAGTGAAATTTGATCCAGATACAAATAATCTTATTCATCAAACAAAAGAAGCTGCTCACTCTGTTCCTAGAGTTTGTCATATTGGTGGAGATGCTTCAGGCAGGTTTATTACAAAAGCATTAATTGACAAGACTTGTAGGGAACAAAATATTTCTATATCACAAGGAAGTATAGCTCTTAAAATATTAAAAAATGAAGATAGAGCTTGTGGGGTGTTAGTTGAAGATATTACTCGTAATAAATATGTTCTTTTAGGAAAAGAAATTATAATTGCTACAGGCGGAACAGGTCAGATTTATAAATTTACTACTAACCCTAAAGTTAGTACTGGTGATGGAATTGTTATGGCATCTAATGCAGGTGCTGAACTTCAAGATATAGAAATGATTCAGTTTCATCCTACAGTCTTACTTAAAGGACAGGAAGCATTACTAATAACTGAAGCTATTCGTGGGGAAGGTGCAAAATTAAAAAACTCTCATGGTGAGCCTTTTGCAGATAAATATCATAAGTTAGGGGAATTAGCTCCAAGGGATGTTTTAGCAAGAGCTATTTTGCATGAAATGAAAAAAGCAAATTCAGAACATGTTTTTCTTGATGTTAGTAATTTTAATGAAGAATATTTTAAAAACAGATTTCCAACAATTTATCAATTTTGTAAGGATAGAAAAATAAATTTATTTAGAACAGGAATCCCAGTATCACCTGGCGCTCATTATTTAGTTGGTGGTATTAAATGTAATATTTCAGGTAAGACCTCTGTTCCTGGATTATGGGTCACTGGTGAAAGTGCCTCAAATGGATTTCATGGAGCAAACAGGCTTGCAAGTAATTCTTTGCTTGAGTGTATTGTTACACCTCATTTTTTAGTTAAAGAGATGCTGGAAAAAATACTTGTTAATTATCCGACTTTAAATAATTCTTATGATATTGATATTGATAACAACCAATATCATGAAAATGATATTAAAGCTCTTTTATTAGATCTACAATTTAAAAATTGGGACAACATAGGCCTTATAAGAACAGGTAAGAATTTAATTAATCATTTAAATTGGCTTGAGGGTATATCAGAGTGGTTTAATCTTGATGTTTTAAGTGATCATTATCAACTTCAAGAACTAAAAAATATGATTCTTTTATCAAAGATTATATGTCAAGCTGCTATAGAACGTAAACATAGCTTAGGGGTACATTTTAGAGAAGATTATCCACAAGTTCCGCAAGAGATAAGGCATAGTCTGTTTAAAGTAAATGTGAAAGAAAAAATGCCTGTATCATTTTTATAATAAAGCACTATAATTATAAAAATTAAAAGTTTAAAGTTTTTTATGGTTCTTAAAACAACACAATTTGAAGTAAGAGAACTTGTACATAAGAAAAATGCTGTTATTTTAACTCACATTTATCAAAGGTTAGAAGTTCAAGATGTTGCAGATCATGTTGGTGATAGTTTAGCTTTGTCTAAATTTGCTGCAAAGACAAAGGCAGATATTATTGTTTTTTGTGGTGTACATTTTATGGCAGAAACTGCAAAGTTGTTAAATCCACAAAAAACAGTTTTGTTGCCTGATTTACAATCAGGATGCCCTATGGCAGATATGATCTCTGTAGATGACTTAAAAGCATTTAAAGCTAAATATCCTAATGCACCAGTAGTTTGTTATATAAATTCAAGTGCAGCTGTAAAAGCAGAATCTGATCTTTGTTGTACAAGTACAAATGCAGTGCAAATTGTAAACTCCTTAAAAGAGGAAGAGGTAATATTTATTCCTGACAAAGGTTTAGGTGTCTGGGTACAAGAACAATTGCCACATAAAAAACTTCATATATATGATGGATTTTGCCCTACTCATTATCAAATTACTATTAAAGAAGTTTTTGTAATGAGAGAAAAATATCCAGATGCAGTTATAGTTGCACATCCTGAATGTGATCCTGAAGTTTGGCGATTAGCTGATTTTACTGGCAGCACATCACAAATTTATAAATTTGTTTCAAGTCATGAAAAAGATAAATTTATTATTCTCTCTGAACAAGGATTGGTAGCTAGGATGCAGCGTGATATGAAACACAAAACTATAGTTACAACATTTCCTTTACCCTTATGTCCAAATATGAAATATCACAAATTAGAAAGCATTATTGAAGCACTTCAAGAAAATAAACATAAAATTGAAATAGATCCAGGAATTTTTGAAAAAGCAGCAAGTACTATAAATAAAATGTTTAAAATTACTGAATCTGACTCACATAGCAGTAAAAACTTCTGGGAAGGACCAAAACCAGCTTTGAGTGTTAAAGGTGTTAAAATAGCTTCTAAATGCACAGCTCTTTAACAATAAAAGAACTAAGTCATTCTCTTTTTATTGATCTTGTAGAAACTCTTTTAGAACCAAAAACCAATAAATTATGGCTGCAAAAAGTTGTTAATTTGTTAAAGCAACTGCTTGATGCAAGGCATGTTGTTCTTCATGCTTATATTGATAATTTAATTGTGTTTGGTAGTGATGACTCATCATTCATAAATGGAAAACTACAAAAACAAAATTACGAAATAGATCAAAGTTATATCTTCCCACTTTCAGTTGAAGGAAAAATTGAAGTTGTTTGGGAAAGTAAACCACAAGAAGATAAGTTAAATGAGGTAAATCGTATTTTTTTACTAGTTCAAAGTGCTTTAAAAAACAGAGCTGACTTAATATCAAACAAAGAAAGATTTTTAAGACAAGAAAGTTTGGCAAGAATTGAAAAAATATTAATAACTGAATTGGATTTTAAAAGCCAATTATACTCTTTTGCAAAGGAAGTAACTAAGACATTAAATACTACAAGGTGTCAAATTAAACTATTTTCTCAAAACAAGCCTTCAATTTTTGATAATCAATTATCAACTGAATATGTTCAGAATGGATTTTTAGAATCTAGTTCTATAATTCCTGTTTTTGAAAAAGATTGGCTTTGTAAATTAGAAAAAAAATATGATCATGAATCTTTTTTACTTAGCTATAAAATGGATGTAGGTAAAGCATTGAGTGGGATTGAAGCTTTATTGTCGATTTATTCTGTCCTAGGATATCCTCTTATTTATAAAGATAAGCCAATTGGTGTAATTGTTTTACATCAATGTGATTATGAGAGAAACTGGAAAGATGATGAGATCTCATATCTTAAAGAAATATCTTTATTTTTAAGTGTTTTAATTGGTAAGGAACTTGACATAAATAAGAAAAAATATTTTAAAGATACTTTGGATTTAAGTACCAATATTATCAGCTCGGATGAATTTTTAAGAGAACTTAATCATATTCAAATTGAAGCTCAAATTACAAATTCTTTTTTTAGTTTAATTATGGTTGACATTGAAAGACTTAGGGATATTAATTTAAGTTTAGGTTTTGTTGCTGGAAATCTTGTTTTATCACAGACTGCTAGATACCTTCATAGAATATTTAGTGATAAATATCAAATAGTTAGGTTTAGCAATGATGAGTTTATAATAATAATGAAAAATGTAAATGAGGAACAAGCAAGATTAGAAGCTGAAAAGCTAAAAGAATCTTTAAATAATATTTCTGTTCTAGGAGTAGGACCAGTAGATTATAATTTTTCATTTGTAACTTACCCTACTCATACTACTTCTATTTCTGAAATGCTTGTGTTATTAGAGCAAGCAATGGTTCTTTCAAAAGCTAGAGGTAAATTACAAATATCTAGTTTTGATGAAGTTAAATCTGAATCAAGAGATAAATGGCAACAATTAATTGCTAATGCTATTCCGGAAATAATTATAAAAAAGACAAGTTTTAAAACAGGACCAGAAGTCATTGAAACAATAAACAAGCAAATCACTGAAAATAAGAGCTTGAACTCTTACAATGCTGATATTTTAGATTCTGTTCAATCCTTAGCTATTGCATTAGATGCTAAGGATTCTTATACAAAAGATCATAGTAAAGAAGTTTCAGAGTATGCATATTTGCTTGCAAAAAATTTAAACCTGGACTTTCAGGAACTTGAATGGATTAGACTTGCAGCATCGCTGCATGATATTGGCAAAATTGGTATACCTGAAAGTATTTTATGTAAGCCTGGAAAGTTAACTAAAGAAGAGTATGAAATAATAAAAAAGCATCCTGTAATAGGTGCAAAAATTTTAAAGCCAATAAAACCATTAAAAAAAGTTGCAGCTTTAGTTTTGTTACATCATGAAAATTGGGATGGTAATGGTTATCCTAATCATTTAAAGAAAAGCGAGATCCCACTTGGTGCAAGAATTGTAAGCATTGTTGATGCATACCAAGCAATGACCAGTGATAGACCTTATAGGGCTGCATTACCTTTTTATGAAGTGATTAAAAGACTTAAAGAGGGCAAAGGAAAACAATGGGACCCTGAACTTATTGATATGTTTATAGAAATAATAACTAAACAAAATTGACAATTGACAATTGAGAATTAAAAAATTATGCTGACTTCAAAAAATAAGGTAATTGTTTATGCTCAGGATGCTTTTAGTAGTAACAGTGCAAAAACAGCAGTTGGTTTTATTAAATATGGTTTGTCTAAAACTGTTGGAATAGTTGATAGAAAACTTGCAGGGAAAAGAGCAAGTGATATATATAAAGGACTACTACCTGTGCCAATTTATAATTCAATTGACATAGCTAAAAAATCAAACCCAGATGCTGATGTTTTATTAATAGGAATTGCACCTGCTGGGGGAAAATTTCCAAAAGAATGGCTAGGAGAAATTAAAAAAGCAATTTCATATAAATTAAATATAGTTAATGGATTGCATGATTTTTTAAATGACATTGATGAAATAAGAAGTTTAGCAAATAAAAATAATGTCTTTGTTTGGGATGTCAGGGATTGGCAGTTAATTAAGCAAAATTTAAAAACTGGAGTTGCAAATGGACTATTGTTAAATTATCCAATTAAAATTGTACTTACTGTAGGAACTGATGCAGCAATTGGAAAAATGACAGTTGCCCTAGAGTTAACTAAATCAGCAAAGCTTTCAGGTAAATCTGCAACATTTGTTGCTACTGGTCAAACAGGCATTATGATAAGTGGAAGTGGAGCACCAATAGATGCAATAACTGGAGACTTCATGGCAGCTGCAATTGAAGAAGAACTTATTAAGGCCAGTAAAAGAAAATATGAGATTGCTTTTATAGAAGGGCAAGGCTCTATCTTGCATCCTGCTTGGTCTGGAGTTACATTAGCTTTATTACATGGTGCTCTTCCTCATAAATTAATTCTTTGTCATAAAGTAGGAAGAGAATATTTAAAGAATACAAAAGTAAAAATTGGATCGTTAAATGAATTTATAAATATTTATGAATCTATATCTTTGCCATTAAGAAAAGCTAAAGTAGTAGGAATAGGATTAAATACATATGAATTAAGTAAAAGAGAAACAAGTGATGCTATAAAAAAAATTGAAGATGAAACTGGTTTAATAGCGTCTGATCCAGTTAAGGAAACAGGAGAAAAACTTTTAAGAGCATGTCTAGGATAAGTTATACTGCCAGGCCTTTTAATTTAAAGCTTGAATACCCTTTTGGAATTTCTAGAGGCTCAATTAATATAGCAAGAAATGTTTTAGTTACTTTAGCTTTTGATGATATTCTTGCTTATGGTGAAGCTGCACCTTCAAGTTATTATGGGGAAAGTCAGGATTCTGTTATTGAATTTTTAAATGCATTTGTTAAAAATAAAAGAATTGAAAATTATTTAACAAATATAAAACAATTAATTGAAGATTTAAATTATTTTACTTCTAGTGTTTATCGTGGTTCTTCTTCTAGTGCCTGTGTTGCATTAGAAATGGCATTTTGGGATTTAATTGGGAAAATAGAAAATAAATCACTTTATCAATTCTTTTTTGTTGATGATCCGTTTTTAAGTAATGGCAGAACTTATGATCATATAAAACCAACTTCATACACGATTGCACTTGATAAATTGCTTGTTGTTGAAGAAAAAGTTAGTAGAGCTTTAAAGCTTGGCTATAAGATTTTAAAAATTAAACTTGGTTTAAGTTATGATGAAGATTTAAATATATTAAAGACAGTAAAAAATCTCCTAAAAGATAGTTCATGTATTATTCGGGTGGATGCAAATGGTGGATGGGATATTGATACTTTAAAAAGAATGTTTGATGTTTTGCCATCATATGGAGTAGAACTAATTGAGCAGCCGTTACCCAAGGGACAAATTCGAATGTGTTCTCTTGATATAAAAAACTCACCAATTCCAATTTTTGCAGATGAAGATTGTGTCTTAGCTAATGATGTAGAAAAGCTTGCAGGAAAAGTTCATGGTGTAAATATTAAGCTAATGAAAACAGGTAGTATTTTAGAAGCTTATAATATGATTAATTTAGCAAGATCATACAATTTAAAAATTATGTTGGGATGTATGATTGAATCTTCTTGTGCAATTTCTGCTAGTGTACATCTTTCACCTTTAGCTGATTATGTTGATTTAGATGGACATTTGCTTTTAGAGCGAGATCCGTTTTCTGGTTTAACATTAGAAAATAATAAAATCATTCCATCTTTTGACTCAGGCTTGGGTGTATATTTTTCTAGTGATTGAGAACTGATAATATTAGTACACTGTCATGGTTAAAAAATAATCCTAAAAAAGAACACCTCAAGATTTTAACGATGTCCCCTCAAATGGTCAACTTGTAGCAAATTTAACTCGCTAATTTTCTAACTTGTTCAAATGCAGCAATTATATTTTCTTGGGTTAGGATTTCAGGAGTATGGTCTTTAATAGCATTGAAAATCTCTTCATCGGATAAACCATCAGATTTTTGTACTAATTCTATATAATCAAATGTACTATTTGAACTTTTTAATCTCATTGCTTTTATTAAAGTGCTTACATAAGCTTCAGAAGAGTTATTACTTTTAATTCAAAGAAAAGTGAAGGTTAAGACGTCCTTCTTAACCAAAATTGGTTAGTATCAAATTAGATTATAATCTTTCTTTTTAAGTACTTTATTTAGGATAGAAATGCTTCTTGTAAATGATGCGACAAAAACAGTTAACCTTCCTTTTAGGCCCATAGGCTTTAAGTTTCCACAGGGCAAAAAAGAAGTTACTATGAGTGATATTACAGATTGGATAAAAGAAAAAAATCCAGGCCCTATTCAATGTTTACCTCATTTTGCTATTTGGGCAGGCATTGGAACAATAGCTAGTGTAATACTAGGTTTTGTAGGTATTAAAAAAGATAACAAACTTTTTAAATGGGGTGGGGGAATTCTAGGAGTAGTAGGAGCTGTGATAATCGCTGTTGGAGTATACTTTGGAAAACTTGTGAAGCAAATTCCAGAACAAGAAAAGAAGGCAAAAGAAGAACAGGAAAAGAAGTCAGAAGATGCTTTCCAAAAGATCCTTGAAACATCAGTTATAAATTCATTGAAAAATATATCAAAAGAAGATGAGACCAAATGTGAAGAGCAGAGAAAAGAATTAATAAGCAGGCATGCAAAGGATAGCGAAAAGGTTAAAACATTGTTCGAGAAGATAAAATCAAGCAGTGATGATGAAGGATTAGCCAAAGAAGCTGAACTTTGTCTCAAAATTACTTATGATGAAGAAAAAAAAATTAATAGTATGATCGTTGCTTTGAATAATAAAAGTGCTGACATAGATGCTAGATGCGAAGCAATTATGGATTTGCGTTTTGCAAATAAGTATAAAATGGTAACAGATGCATTATCAGAAAGAGTAAAAGATAAAAGCGAACCCTATAGAATTAGAGAAAATTCTTTTCTTGCACTAGTTCATAGGGAAGGTTATAATGCAAAAGACTTGATACTTAGACTTCTTAAAGACCCAAACGAAGAACTTAGAGGTATGGTTGTTACTTCGCTAAAACGTTTAGTATTAGAAATAAAGAATAGAGATAAAGACATTTTGAAAGCTCTTTTGGAAGATCTAAAAAGCTTGCAAATAAACGAAAACGATGACGAAGGCAAAAAATCACTTCAAAATTTAATCACACAAGTTGAAAAAATATCTAAAAAATAAAATGAAAATCATTACTCCTAGGACTTACGGTGAGTAAAAGGTCAATTATTTAAAATAGTCAGCAATTAAGAGTTAAAATACATAAATAAATATTCAACTCATGGAACAGATTTAAGTGAAATAACGGCCAAGTTAAGTTGAAAGGACTTAATTTTA
>JACPSL010000016.1 GCA_016193285.1 Candidatus Melainabacteria bacterium | reverse complement strand
GACCAAATTGACCTCCTGAAGTATTAGGTCCAAAACCGCCAGGACCAAATTGACCTCCTGAAGTATTAGGTCCAAAACCGCCAGGACCGAATTGACCTCCTGAAGTATTAGGTCCAAAACCCATACCAAATCCTGTACCAAAGTCTTCATCACCAGGTTGATCTTGGTTGTTGGATTCAGATAGACATTGCTGTTTAATTGATTCGTACTTGTCTTGTAACACTTTACCAAGTTCGCCTTGTGCAAAGTTACTATTTACATCCTCACAAAGTTTTTGCCTTATACAATCGCCAACTGGTCTATGAGGTTTACCAGGCCTACCAGGTCTGCCACCAGGGCCAAAGCCAGGACCACTAGGTCCGAAGCCAGGTTCACTAGGACCAAATCCAGGGCCTCCGCTAAATCCTCCAGAGTTACTACATGGTTCAAGTGTTTTTGAACATCTGTTGTCTTGAAGAGAAGGATCACCACCTGGGCCACATTTTTGTTTCATCACCTCATCACAAAACCCAGTCAGACCACCATCGTCTCCTGTAGTTTGGAGTGCAACCTTAAAGCGTGGTCCACCACCAGGGCCGCCAAATCCACCAGGGCCAAATCTAGGCCCAAAATCACAACAACGTTTATCAAATCTGCCGTAGTTATTGGCTTTACTTTCTAAAGCACCGTCTGGGCCAATTCCACATACAAATGGAGGTGGAGGACCAAAACATTGTTGCGCAGGATCTGGTCCTGGGAATTCTCTACATGTATACGGATCTTTTGGTTTTCCATTTAGATGACAAACTTTCTTTTCATTGCCATCAAAGTCAGAAGATGTTACACAAGCAATAGTTGGTAAATCACATTCTGCATTTGGATCTTGGTCCCCTGCTTTTGGACCATGACAGTCATCATCTGATTCACATGGTGCACAAAAGTTTGGAGGTTCAGGTGGTTTAAAGTCAATGCAACCATCCTCAGGTTCATCACTTGTTTGTTGAGCTAATCTCATAAAGCCAGGAGGAGGTCCAAATCCAGGACCAGCAAACTCACCACCTGGAGGGCCAAACCCAGGACCACCCGGACCAAAACCAGGACCGCCTGGACCAAAACCAGGACCACCTGGACCAAAGCCGGGACCGCCTGGGCCAAAACCAGGAGGAGGTCCTTTTAACCCGCATGCTTTCGGACCTTCTTGACATTTGCCAACTGGGAACGAAGCTAGTGAAGGACAAATTTTTCTAATTTCTTCAGGGAAGCATGGAGGTGGAGGACAAAATCTACCTTTACATCCTTTAAGGAATGCAAGTCCTCTTTCAATCTCAGGACAAATTCTTTCTGGATCTGGACCACCAGGTCCTCCTTCCATTTCTTCTGCATGGAAAATAAATTCTTTTGCAAAAGCAATTAAAGCAGCATCCCCTTTATTTTTAATTGCAGGTACTATTTTTTCTGAAACAAATTTTGGAACACATGATTTAAAATCACCTTCAATTGCAGCAATTACTTTGTTTGCAAATTCTAAAAGTTCTTCTTTAGTTGGTTTTTCTGAAACACTGTCAAGAAGAGCAATTACTTTAGGTCCACAAGATGGATCTGGTCTAAAGTCTTCGTCTTCTTCTTCTATTTCACCAACTATACCACCAATTATGTCTTCTTCTTCAGTGAGTTTAGTTGGATCAACTTCTCCTTGTAAAATTTCTTCAATTAATTCTTCATCACCAGCTAAAAGCGCATTGTCAACATCTGCTGTGGTAGAAGAATTAATATCATACTGTACATCACCATTTTGTTCAGGGTCTAATTCAACAGGAGCTTTTACTGTATCAATTCCTCCTTCTTCTGTAGTAACTATTGCTTCAGATATTGCTATTGGTGTATTATCTTCTGCTGGCGGTGCATCTGGTACATCAGCTGAAGGTTCTGTAGAATCACCAGTAGTTTCTTGATGTAAAAGTTTTCTTGCTTTTTTAGTATCATCTACTCTGTTAGCAGGTACTTCATTAAAATAAGTACAATTTGCAAGTGCAACTGTTCTACTAAGTGGACTACCTGATAAATCTTTTACTACTTGAGTACCTCCTGAACAACCAGCATCGCTTGTAACATTACCTACTAATACTGTTGGAGGTGCATATTCAATTTGTCCTTTTGCAGTTACATCTCCTGCTGTAATAGACAGTTCATAATTTCCTTCTGGCAATGCACCTGCTGTATAAGTGGATCCAGCAACATCAGTTAATGAAGCAAGCAAATTTATAACTAAAAACTTTCCAAACAAGTCTAAACTTTCTGAAGGATTCAGAGTATATATATTGCTTGTTTCACCTGCATTAGCTAGTTTGGTTAAAGTAACAGTTATATTTTCAAGTCCTTCTTTTCTAATTGCAGTCAGGATCTTTCCTGATAATTTAGCTTTAATTTCATTTTCTTTTGAATTTAAAACACTGCCATAAATAATATTTGATCCATCACGCGATTTAAGTGTTAATGTTGATCCGCTTTTAGCTTTTGGTTTTTTCTTTGCAGCAAAAGCTTCATCAAACACCAAACAATAGTTAATAACAAATATAAGTATTGTTATTATTGAAAATAATTTTTTCATCTTTTTCTCCTTAATTAAAACTAAATTACCCACCCATGGTTTTAATGTACTAATTAACTTTACCCATGAGCATGATAAAAGTCACTAAGGGTAAACCTAATAAAACAAATAAAAGGGATGCCACTACTCCAAGAGAATTATTTTGATAAGAAATTTCTTGTTTACAACAAAAACGAAAATTATCATTAGTAGTATTTAAGATATAATATTTATGAAGTTCCTCAAGCAGTTACCTTAATTATTTTAGGGAGGAAAGTCCGGGCATCATAGGGCTGGTTGCTTCGTAATGCGAAGTGCATGTGAGTGTGAGGAAAGTGCCACAGAAAAGAAGACCGCTGGATAGAGACGCGATTAATCGTGTCTCTATCCAGTAAGGGTGCAACGGTGAGGTAAGAGCTCACCAAGTTTGTAGGTGACTACGATCTTAGGTAAACCCCACTAAAGATGCAAGGCTAAAGTATAAAATTGAACTACAGTTGCCCGCTGCTCAATTTTGCTCATGCCGCTTGAGGGTATTGGTGACGATACTCCTAGATAGATGACTGCATAAACAGAACCCGGCTTATGAGGAACTTCTTTTTTTTATAATGCTGCAGACAAGCTGCAGCTTCCGTTGGTAGATTCCTTTCGGTGGATCGGATTTGCCGAATAAACCGGACAAATCCTATAATTGAAATAGCGTTATAAAAATGATCTAAATTATGACTAAACTAAAAATTGCTGCAATCCAAATGACAAGCGGTCAAGATAAAGAAAAAAATCTTGAACAAGCTAAAAAATTAATTGTTTCAGCTGCTAAGAAAAAAGTAAACTTTATAGTTCTTCCAGAGGTTTTTAATTTTAGAGGAGATTTAAAAGAAGCTACTTTACAAGCCGAAAAAATACCAGGATATTCAACAAATTTTATTTCAAGTCTTGCAAAAAAATATAAGAAATGGGTTTTGGTTGGAAGTTTGATGGAATCTGTAGGAGCAGGTCGTGATCTGCCCTTTAACACATCTGTGCTGATTAACCCACAAGGAAAAATTGTTGCAAAATACAGAAAGATTCATCTCTTTGATATTAAACTAGGAAGAAAAGAAATATTAGAATCAAAAAGAAATTTAGCAGGTGAAAAGCCAACTCTTGTAAAAATTGGAAATATGAAAATTGGAATGAGTATTTGTTATGATTTAAGATTTCCTGAACTTTATCGTTATTATTCAAATAAAGGTGTACATATTTTGTGTATACCTTCATCTTTTACAAAACCTACAGGTGAAGCACATTGGCATACACTTGTAAAAGCAAGAGCAATTGAAAATCTTTCATATGTAATTGCACCAAATCAAGCAGGTGTAGGTTCTAGTGGAATAAAAACTTATGGGCATAGTTTAATTGTTGACCCTTGGGGAAAAGTATTAGCTGAAGGACCTGCAAATGGTGAAGCAGTTATATTTGCTGACATTGATTTAAACTATTTTAAAAAAATTAGAAACAATTTGCCAGCATTGGAACATAGGAAAATGTAATATAATGTCCATGTGCTAAAAAAACGGTTACTTTCAGGAATAAGACCAACTGGTTCACTTCATATTGGGCATTATTTAGGTGTTCTTTGTAACTGGGCAAAATTACAAGATGAACATGAGTGTTTTTATTTTATAGCTGACTGGCATACACTTACAACTAAATATAAGGAAACTAAAGAACTTCAAAGTGACATTATTGAAGTAGCAAAAGATATTATTTCAAGTGGGGTTGATCCAAATAAGTCTACTTTATATGTTCAATCTGCAATACCTGAAGTAGCAGAACTACATTTACTTTTAAGTATGGTTACTTATCAAAACTGGGTTGAGCGTGATCCTACTTTAAAAGATATGGTTAGATTACTTGCAGAAGATGAAAGAAAAGCACAAGAAGAAGTTACTTATGGTTTACTAGGATATGTTGTACTGCAGACAGCAGATATCTTAAGTGTGCTTGGTGAGCTTGTTCCTGTAGGTAAAGATCAGGTTGCACATCTTGAACTTTCCCGTGATATTGCAAGAAGATTTAATCACATTTACAAAACAGATCTTTTCCTTGAACCAAAATCTCTTTTAACTGAAACTCCTTCTGTTTTAGGAATTGATGGACATAAAATGAGTAAATCATTAAACAATGACATAAAACTAGTTGACAGTGAAGAAGTAACAAAGAAAAAAGTTTTACAAATGATAACAGACCCGAAGAAAATAAAAATAACAGACAAGGGAGAACCAAATGATTGTCAAGTAGCATATAAACATTATGAAATTTTTGCTGACAAAAAAATGTTAGAAGTTGTTCAGGATGAATGTAGAGGTGCAAAGATTGGTTGTGTGAATTGTAAAACAAGATTAGCTGGATTAATAAATCTTTCTTTGTCAGAAGTTAGAAAAAAAAGAGAAGCAATGCCAAAAGATAAAGATGTACTTGAAATATTAAACATTGGAAATAAAAAAGCAAGACAAGTAGTAAAGCAAACTTTAGAAAAAGTTAGAGATGTTATGAAGTTGAGGACGTGGTCATGACTCTAAACTGTTAAAATAACTTCATGTCTCTTTCACCTGAAAAACTAAGTGAACTCAAAGAAACTTGTAAAGATTTACGCAAGACGATTCTTCAAATGACTCATGCTGCAGCTTCAGGCCATCCAGGTGGATCACTTTCTGCAACTGAAATTTTAGCAGTATTGTATTTTACAATTATGAAACATGATCCAAGAAACCCTAATTGGCTAAGTAGAGATAGAGTTGTAATCAGTAAAGGACATGCAACACCTCTTGTTTATTCGATCCTTGCAAAATGTGGTTATTATAAAGGAGATGATCTTTTAACATTTAGAAAATTAGGTTCACCATATCAAGGGCATACAGACAGATTAAGAGTACCTGGAATTGAAGTGTCTGCTGGCTCTCTTGGACATGGTACTTCAAATGCAATAGGAATGGCACTTGGATGCAGGCTTGATAAACTAAACAACAGAATTTATTTACTTCAAAGTGATGGTGAATTACAAGAAGGATCTACATGGGAAGGAATAATGTCTGCTAGTCATTATCATCTTGAGAATTTAACAGCAATAGTTGATAGAAATAGAATTCAACTTGATGGCTGGACTGAAGAAACAATGGCACTAGAACCAATTGCTAAAAAATATGAAGCATTTGGTTGGCATACTCAAGAAATTGATGGGCATGATTTAAATCAAATTTATGATGCGATTTTAAAAACACAAAGTATTGGACCAGAAGAACATAGACCTTGTGTAATAATTGCACACACAGTAAAAGGAAAAGGTGTTTCTTTCATGGAAGATCAAGTAAAGTGGCATGGTGTAGCACCAAACGATGAAGAATTGGAGAAGGCATTAAAAGAAATCGATTCTGCATAGAAATGTAGGGGCAGGATTTATCCTGCCCAAAAGAATATGGCAACAATCATGACAGAAAAAAAAGAATCAATCGCAACTCGAGTAGCATATGGGAAAGCACTAGCTGAGCTTGGTAGAGAAAATACAAATATTGTTGTATTAGATGCTGATTTGTGTAGTTCTACACAAACCAAATTTTTTGCTAAAGAATTCCCAGATAGATTTTTTAATGTTGGAATTGCCGAACAAAATATGATTGGAATAGCAGCAGGTTTAGCAAGCACAGGTAAAATACCTTTTGCAAGTAGTTTTGCAATATTTGCATGTGGAAGAGCATGGGAAATAATTAGAAACTCTGTATGTAATAATCAGTTCAATGTAAAAATTTGTGCAAGTCATGCTGGACTAACAGTTGGAGAAGACGGGGCTTCACATCAAATGATAGAAGACATTGCAATAATGAGAGCAATTCCTCAAATGACTGTTATTGTACCTGCTGATGCAGTTGAAGCAAAACTTGCTACTTATGCAATTAGTGAATTTTTTGGTCCTGTTTACATGAGATTAGGAAGATCAAACGTACCAGTATTATTTGATGAAAAAAAGTTTGAATTTAAAATAGGAAAAGCACAAGTTATAAAAAGCGGAATTGATGTATCAATATTTGCTTATGGTGTAATGTTAAGCAGAGCTTTATGGGCACAAGAATTGTTAGAACAAGAAGGAATAAGTGCTGAAGTTATAAATGTTTCTACTATTAAACCTTTAGACAATGAAACAATTTTAAGTAGTGTACAAAAAACAAGCTGTGCTGTAACTTGCGAGGAACATAATATTCATGGGGGGTTAGGTGATGCAATTAGCAGTCTAGTAGTTGAACATTTTCCTGTGCCAATAAAAAAAATTGGAGTCCAAGATCAATTTGGTCAAAGTGGTAAAGCAGATGAATTACTTATACATTATGGATTAACTAAAGAAAATATTGCTAAGGCAGCTAAAGAAGTTATTAAAAGAAAAAATCAAAAATGAAACAACTTCTTGAAAAACAAATTCAAACATTTAAACTTACAAGTGAACAAGAGCTTCTTCGTAAAACAATTCATGAAGTAGCAGAAGAAAACTTTAAAGAAAAAGCAAGAGAAATAGATAAGTCTCATAGATTCCCAAAAGAAAATTTTGACTTGCTTGCAAAACTTGGAATAACAGGACTTACTCTTCCAGAAGAATATGGTGGTAGTGAATTAGATTATATTTCATATGCAATTGTAATTGAAGAACTTGCAAAAGTATGTGCAACTACAAGCGTTATTATAGCTGCACATCTTTCATTATGTGCTGTGCCCATTGCAAAGTTTGGTTCTACTTTTCTTAAAGAAAAGTATTTAAAAAAATTAGCTAGTGGTGAATATTTAGGAGCATTTTGTTTGTCTGAGCCGGGAAATGGATCTGATGCTGCAGCAATGCTTACACAAGCTTATGAAAAAAGTGATCATTTTATTTTAAATGGTACTAAGGCATGGATTACAAATGGATCTATAGCTGATGTTTATTTAATCCTTGCACAAACAAATCCTGCAGGGGCAATTCATGAATTGCCCTCATATAAAGGTGTAAGTGCATTTGTTGTAGAAAAAAATATACCTGGCGTATCTTTTGGAAAACCTGAAGATAAATTAGGTATAAGAGGAAGTGCAACGTGCCAAGTAATTCTTGACAATGTAAAAGTACCAAAAGAAAATTTATTAGGAAATGTTGGTGATGGTTTTAAGATAGCAATGATCACACTAGATGGAGGAAGGATTGGTATTGCTGCTCAAGCATTAGGAATAGCACAAGCAAGTTATGATTTAGCAAGTTCATATGCAAAATCCAGAGAAGCATTTGGTAAAAAAATAATTAATTTCCAAGCAATTCAATTTATGCTTGTAGAACTTGCTACTGAAATTGAAGCAGGAAGACTATTAACTTATAAGGCAGCAAATCTACATGATTTAGGATTAAAATTTACTTGTCAGGCTGCGGAAGCAAAACTATTTTGTAGTGAACTAGCATCAAAAGCAGTAAATAAATGTGTACAAATTCTTGGTGGATACGGTTACACTACAGAGTATGATGCCGAGAGATTTTTAAGAGATGCAAAGATCACTGAAATATATGAAGGAACATCAGAGATACAAAGAATTGTGATTGCAGAAAATGTTATTAAGGAGATAAGTGAACGTATCGGCGAGCCGGCGTAACGGCGAAAGGGCGAGCTTACAAAATGAGTTTTCAAATTGCAGCAGAAATGCCTTATGCAAATAATGAAAGCATAAGAGAAAAAGCAAGAATATTATTTGAAAAACTTATTGAATACTTAAAGGCAATTGATCACAGGGACGTTGCATGCAATGCTCCTACTATTTATGTACCTGATGTCCATGGTGATTTTGTTCACTTAATGATTACTTTATACAAGCATGGGGTTTTAGAAAATAATTTAGATCTCAAGAAAAAATTCAAATATGTTTTTCTTGGTGATTTTTATGATAGAGCTCCCGATTCAGATGTGATTGATTTTTGGTTAAATAATCAGATTAAAAACAAAGTCGAGATTTATAGGTTGATTGGAAATCACGAACTAGCTTTTTTTGAAAGAGATGCCAATGATTATCCTGTAATTTTCCCTTCCCAGGATTCTATAAAAGATATTTCAAATAACTTTCAAATTACAGGAAATATATTAAAAAAAATTGCAGATGGAAAAATATTAGCAGCATATGTTGATGGCAATACATTGTATGTCCACAGTTATATTATTAATGATGATTTTACTCAATTGGGTTTAGACAAAAACACTGACATTTTGGATTTTGCAAATGCTTTAAATGAAAAACTTAAACAACATGGGCAATATGCTTATGATTTATTTTGTGAGAATAAAAAGGATAGAAAATATGATTGGAAGGCAATAATGGGATCATTTAATGAAGATCCTTTGTTTAATATATATAAGAAGAAGAATGATATTAGTACTTCTTTTATATGGCGAAGAACAGGATCACCTATACTAAATATTTTTCCAACTGAACTTGAAATAGATATTCCAGACAATGTTTATCAAATCGTTGGTCATACGCCAGTATTTTTGTTTGACTTGCCAAGAAATCAATCAATTAACAAACCTTTTGTAATAAGTGTAAAAAATGGAACTGGAAAAGTACAGTTTAGCGATGTAGGAATTGGATATTATTATAGGAATGATTTTGAAAGACCTGAGGTGGCAATAGAGAAACTACCTTACAATTAATTATCGTCAAACCTTACAATTGATCTTACAAATTTAGGATAACACTATATGAATTTACTTACAACCTTTACCTCGTCTCCAAAGAAAATTTTAGCTTGTTCATATAATTCTTTATCTACTGTTTTTAAAGTTTCAACAGCATCTTTTATATCTACATCAACTATTTTATTCCCTTGAAGTGAAACCATTCTTCCAAATTTATTCTTGTGTACAAGATCTACAGCATGAAGTCCATATCTAGTGCCAAGAACCCTGTCATATGCAGTAGGTGAGCCACCTCTTTGAATATGTCCAAGTGACATTGCTCTTGTTTCAAAACCAGTTTTTGCTTCAAGTGCTTTTGCAAGCCTGTCTCCAATCCCGCCTAATTTTACATGTCCAAATGCATCTTTTTCTTCATCTTTTAAAATTTCTTCACTTGAAAATTTAGCACCTTCTGCAATAACTATAATTGCATAACCTGCTTCTTGTTTTCTTTTCTTAATAGCATTAGCTACTTTGTCAATATCGAAACTTTCTTCAGGTATAAGAATATAATCTGCTGCTCCTGCAATTCCTCCTATTGTTGCAATCCAGCCTGCATGACGCCCCATTACTTCAAGAATTAAGACACGATCATGTGATTTTGCAGTAGTGTGTAATCTATCTAATGCATCACAGACAATTGAAATTGTAGTATCAAAACCAAATGTTTGATCAGTAGCATTTAAATCGTTATCAATTGTTTTTGGTACACAAATTATTGGTGCTTTAAAATCAGAAAATAATTTATGTGCAACCCCACAAGTGTCTTCTCCACCTACAGCAATTAGAGCATCAATTTTATTTAATTTTAAATTATCAATTACTTTTTTTGGCCCACCTTCTACCTTATATGGATTTGTTCGTGAACTTTTTATAATAGTTCCACCTTGGTTAAATATTCCTTCAGCATTGGCAAGCGTTAATGGTTTTATTAAATTATTAATAGGACCTTTCCAACCGTATAAATATCCAAAAACTTCATCGTTATATTTTTTAATTGCTTGAAATAAAACTGCTCTTATAACGTTATTAAGACCAGGACAGTCACCACCACCTGTTAAAATTGCTAATCGCATATGTATTCCTCCACAGAAGAAATATGATAACAAAAATCCCGCCCTTTCTAAAGTACATTTGTCAGAAAGAGCGGGATTTTTGCAAGGAGGCCGATAGAACCCAATTTCTATCGGATTTTACGTTTTACACAGACACACCGTCAAGAAATCTGGAAAACTTTTTAAGTAAATCAGCTATAACAGTCTCATCTCCCCGGGTACTTACTTCACCATCTGGATGCAACCATACAATTCCTCTTTTTGTTTCACTACCTATGTGTAACCATCCTGTAAAGAGAGTGCCTCCAATTTGTCTTTGTTCTATAGAGTAAATTGCTTTGTTCGAACCAATGATTGTGCTTATTCTGTCACCATTTGGTTTAAGTTCTACTAAATGTTCCAAGCAACCAGTAGAGTTATAGAAGTAAACAATTTCTGTTTGATCAGATCTAATTTCATGAGTACTTGGTAAACCTGTACTATCACTGGATATATGATAAAGTCTTGTACCATTTGCTCTTTCTTCAATTGCTAAAGTTTTGCCTTCTTCATCCTTGCTAAAAACTATTTTTGTACCATCTTCAGTTGTTTTAATTTCAATTTTGCTCCCTTCTGGATCAGTAATAAAAGTTGAACTGCCGTTAAGATGTTTTAGCTGAACTAGTCCTGCTGATATTGGAGTAGTTTCACTTGTAGAACTTATATTCCTTGTAAGTTCAATCATATTTCATCCTGTTCTATAGATATAAAAGTAAAGTCTTAAAAAAGATTGACATGTTATTAACATAATCTTAACTTAAACTATAAACCTTAAATATTTTTTATCAATTTTTGTAACCCCTGGTTACAAAAAGATAAAGCATGTAACTTTTGGTTACATGCTTTCAACATTAAATATAGTACATTGTTTGGTCTATGAAAAAGTGCTTTTTATTTTTACTTCTTTTATTCTCTCTGCCTTTACAAGCATATAGTGAAATTAATTGGGAGCTTCTTTATCAGCCTCGTCAGCGAATTGTAAAAAGCATTGGTGTGTATAATGAATTAATTTTTATTGGAACTGGTAATGGTGTACTAGTAAGCGAGGATAAAGGGAAGAGTTGGAATGATTTTGGTTCAAATCAATTATTAAAAGATCCTACTGGTAATTCATCTGTAAATTGGATTCATATAGATGAGACTAGTAAAAAAATTTTTATAGCAACAAGTTTTGGTACTTATTACTCAGATATTAACTCTCCTGATTGGAAGAAATTTTTTGAGAGTACAAAAATTGAATCCAACGAGGTTAATTCCTTGACCTTGGATAACGATAATGTTTATCTATGTACGAGTGATGGTTTTTGGACTTGTGATTCTAATGATTTTTCTTGTAAGAGATTAAACCAGGGGCTAGAACCAGATAACTTATCTGGGAATTATGAAGTATATTACTGCTTGAAACATAATGATGATTTATATCTTGGAACTTCAAATGGAATTTATTTATTAAATAAAAAAAATTTATATTGGCAAAACATATCAAGCAATATACAAACACTGCCAAACGGAAGAATTAACATAAGGCACTTATTAATAGATAAAGAAGAAAATACCTGGATAGCTAGTGGAAATGGTATCTATAGAAAGAAGAAAGACGACATATTGTGGGAGAAAATTTCAGATGGCATTAAAAAAAATAATGATGGGTTGCAAGAAGCTTTTTACTTGTTTCAATCAGATGAGAAACTTTACATAGCATGTGCTAGTGGAATTGATTTTTATGATAAGGAAACCAATTCATGGAAAGATATAAGCAGTGGTATTAGAACTAAAGAAAGTTCTAAGAATGTTTACTGGCTTACTAAGTTAGATAATGATTTGTTTGCAGCTACAGATGAAGGACTGTTTAGGAAACGAACCGGCGAACTGGCGACAGGGCGAAACGGCGAAATTATTTTAAAAGGTAAAGTAGAAACTGATTTTGCAAGTCTGGAAGAAATTGAACCAACAGTACAAGAAGTTCAAAAGCAGGCATTAAAATTTGCATCATTACCAACAGACAAAGATTATAAAAGATTTAGAACTCAAGCAAGGATAAGAAATATTATCCCAAGAGTTGGATTTGATATAAATACAACTGGTACAAGTACAGACTATTATCAGCTTCAAAAAGGTATCTCCACTGACATTGCCTTAAGTAATCAGTTTGATGCTGATAGAATTACTCGTCTACAAAGAGACGGCAGATCTTTTAAACAGCTTTCAGTTCTTTGGAATACAAATCAATTTATATATGATGATGAAATTAAAGAAATTTTAAACCAAGCAAGATTAACAGCAAACATAAAAGAAAATCTTCTAGATGATGTAACGAGAATTTATTATCAGAGAAAAAAACTTCAATTAGAAACACTGCTTCATCCTCCTGGAGAAGCTTCAGAAAAACTTTCTAAACAAATTGAAGTTGCAGAACTTACTGGTCAATTAGATTCAAGAACAGGAGGATGGTTTTCAAGAGAAATAGAAAAAAGAAAAATGGTAAGTAGTAAGAGGTAAGTGTGAGAAGAGCAAATTATATTTTTGTTTTATTAATTTTAAGTTTTACATTTTTACAATGCATTGCATTTGTTGTTCCAAGCATTGAATCTCTTGGAAAGGGGCCAAAAATTAATAGTATTGAACCAGATTATTTAATTCCAGGAGAAAAGGTAAAAATTATCGGTGAGAATTTTTTTGAAAATCCCAAATCAGCTAATAAATTGTGGATTAATAATTATCCAATTAGAATAATTGCTGCAAGTAAGAATTTAATTGAATTCATAGTTCCTAAAATAGTCTTGGGTAATGGGGAGTTAAAATTATTTACTTATTATTTAGGCTATAAAAGTAAAGAAGTTACTTATCCGGTCTATATTACATTTCCTTCACCAATAATTGAAAAGACAAATACTATTTCAGCAAGATCAAAAATGCCTTTAATAATTTATGGAAATTTTTCACTTAAAGATTTTTTATTTTTTAAAATAGAAAATCAAGAAATAAAAGCAGAAAACATTACAAGTAACATTTGTAAAATCCAATTGCCAGATAGTTTACCAAAAGGAATATTTAAAATTAAAGCTTTTTATAAAAGATACAATTCAAAAATAAAAAAATATATTAATTCAGCTCAAAGCCATGAACTAGAAATGTATAATACTGAGTTTGGAAATCCTGACTCTATTAAGATTAAACAAGTAGAAGGAAAAATCATTGTTGATTTATTTTTTAATAATATCAATGAACCAGTTAACATTACTGAATATGTGCAAATTAATAGAGTTCAAGATGAAGAAAAAGAATTAATAACAGCTTCTTTTATATGGAAACCAACCAGTTTACTTTTAAAAGATGAGTTAAAAATTGAAAAGTTAAAAACCCCGGGCTTTGCTGAAATTATTATTAATGAAGTTTTTCCATTTGCTTCTGCTTTAATTCCAGCTACAGATGCAAATATGGACGGCTTTGCAAGATCAAATGAAGATGAGTTTGTAGAACTTAAAAATATTACTGGTAAAAAATTAAATCTTTTAGGATGTCAGTTATTTGCAGGTGAAGATACAAAACCAGTTTTTAATTTTGAAGAAGAAGTTTTAATTGAACCTGATTCTTATTTTGTTATTTATGGCAAAGACACAATTAATAAAAAATTAAACTTGTTAAACACTGGACAAGTATTGGAATTAGTTTGTAATGAAAAAACAATTGATTATATTGCATATCCGCCAGGTAAAAGTGGAGATCCTTCGTGGCAAAGAAAATCTGATTTAACTGGTTTTGAAAAACATACAGGCAGTTTGTTTTCACCAGGTGGAGAACCACCACTAGCTTTAATTACCAATTCAACTCCCCTGCCAAGCCCAATACAAGCACCAACTCTTATTCCTGATTTTACTTTCCCACAGACACAATTAAAAGATATTTATGTTTCTCCTGTAGAATTAATTTTTCAGGATAAAACATCACAACAATTACTAGTAACTGCTGAATATACTGACGGACAAAAAAAAGATATTACAAATGAGACAACATATAAAATTAGCGGGCAAAGCAATGTTGTGAAAGTTGATAATAATGGCTTAGTTACTCCTCTTGGAAATGGATCAGTAACCATAGAAATTAGCTTTCAGGATAAAACTATTGAAGTTATTGCAAATGTAAACTTTTTAAGTAAAGTCCAGCCAAAACAATTAATAATAAATGAAATCTTAGCTGCTCCAAATCTTGATATAAATAAAGACGGGATTTTTAAAAGTGATCAAGATGAGTTTATAGAGATAGTAAATATTTCTGGCTCTGGCTTAGATATTAGCGGGTTATTAATTTCTGACAATACCAAGATTAGACACATTATTTCTCAAGATACAATTTTACAAAGCCATGAACCTTTAGTAGTTTTTGGAGGAGGGAGTGTCAGTAATTTTTCAGCATCTATAAAATCTCAAACTGCAAGTACAGGAAGTTTAGGTTTAAACAATAGTGGATTAGAACAAGTAACAATTTCTACCAGTGACAATCGTATAATTGATCAAATCTCATTTGACAATGCTAACTTACAAGGAGTCTCACTCAATAGACTTGGTGATTTAAGTTTCAGCCAACTTTTTCCACATGATAAGTTTTTAAAATCAATTGGAAAATATTCTCCAGGTACAAGAATAGATGGGAATTCATTTTTAGGAGCACCTCAAGAAGGAGCTGATCTTTTAAAAGGATCATCTTCAAGTAGTTCATCATCTAGTTCTAGTTCATCAAGTTCAAGCAGCTCTGGAATATTATTTTCAAGTAGTTCTTCTAGTTCTAGTAGTTCATCAAGTGGTTTTGCTGTTTTATCTTCACCATCATCTTCTTCATCTAGTTCAGGGAGTTGATTTCTTTCTGGTTAACTCTTTCTTTACTCATGAAAGTTTTCAATACTCCGATACTACTTACATAAACTTTTAGAACTTTTGTACTAGTAATAAAAAACTAATGGAGGTTCACAATGAACTTATATAGGATACTTTTTTCTTTTTTCATAACGGCATTAATAGGTTTTATAGGTCTAACTCTAAAAGCTAAAGATTGCTCTACTACTTTATATGGTTATGCTTCTGTCACTGAAGATACTACTACAGCTGAAGATACTACTACAGCTGAAGATGTTACTGCTACAGAAGACACTACAACTATCTCAACAACTCCTGAATGTGGTAATGGACTTGTTGAGTCATCTGAAGATTGTGACGATGGAAATGTTTATGACTATGACGGCTGTTCTTCAATATGTGCAAATGAACCAATTGGAGATTGTGGAAACGGGATTTTAGACTTCCCTGAAGAAGAATGTGATGATGGAAATAATTCAGAAGGTGATGGTTGCTCTAGTACTTGTACTGTTCAACCAATAATAACAACTATACCTTCTCCAAATGATTGTGGAAATGGAATAGTAGAAATTCCAGAAGATTGTGATGAAGGCTCTTTGTTGAATGGAACAGAAGGTTGTAGTTGCAACAGTGATTGTAAGTCGATCGTTCTTACTGATCCACTTCCAGAACCTACTGGGGATCCAGGGCCTGTACCAGAACCTACTTCAGAACCTGCACCAGAACCTACACCAGAATAATTAACTAATTTAGTTAGCTTGTTTACCTTGAGCAGATTTAGCTTGTATTTTTCTAATAGCTTCCGTCTTACTTGCCATTGTTTCTATTTCATGTAATCTAACTAAACATCTTTCAATGCCAAGCATTGTTGCTGCTAAATCTTCTTTCTTTTTATTTAAAACATTAATAATTTCATTAATATTTATTTCAATCCCACTAAGATCTTCTGTTATATCAATTTTATTTTGCAATGCTTTTAGTTCTTTTATTTCATTGCTGCTTTCATATCTTGCAATCAAAGCTTCTTTATATGCATCAACCGCTCTTCTCATTTTTGTACATTGTACTTTTACACGAGCTATATAGGAATTATCGTATATAGGCAGAAGAGGAGTTTGTTTTCTATGATGTTCAATTAAACTAGCAAGTGATCCTCCACCACCTCCTTTTTTACATATTCTAGTCCCTATCAAAACCCCCATTGTTGGAGTGATTTGCTTATAAACAGGTCGTCCAATCGCAGCAGTTTTATCTTCTAATCTATATAATGTACTCCATTCATCATCTTTAAATAAATTCCTTAAGTTATTAGTAACACCTTTTTCTAGTAAGTCTCCAGGAACTCCTTCAACATCTCTTTTTTCAATAGCTCTTACACACAGCAAACTTGCTAAAATATGAGGTATCGCATCCATTTTTGAAAAGTGTAGTTCTTGAATTTCATCTGCCATCTGGTTGCTAGTAATAAGCTTGTTGCAATACTTTTCAAGTATAGCTTTTGAAGGTTTAGGGTCTCTTGCTTTTCTTCTCTTAGTTAGCTCATCAAAATTTTGTAAGAAGTATTCTATTTCTTCTCTTAGCTCTCCCTCACTTGGCTTACGTTCTAAATAAGCACATAAAACATTTAAATAAATTTCATAAGGATCTGCTTCTTTTTTCTTTTTTAGTTCTTCTAATTCAACAGCTGCTCTTTTGCTAAACTCATCAAAGTCAAGTTTTGTATAAGCATCTATATCACTTTTAAGTTTTTCAATTCTTTGAACTCTTAAATCAAGATTTGAACTTAATAATCTAGTCAAAAAATAGCCACCAGATCCTATTACAGTCGCAGCTCCTGCTACTACAGCAGCTTTCTTTCCAAAATCTCTTCTACCTTGTAAGTCTTGTTCTTCTTTTTGTCTTCTGAAGTCATTTATAATTTTTTTTTCATTTTCATAAGCAATAGTACAAGCTAAAAGTACAGTTCTATAAGGTCTTTCAATAAGAGAAATATTTGCTTGCTCTTTTTCTGAATCTACATATTCACCTGTGTCACTAAGAGCAAGAAAGGATTGTTGGGAGTTACTTTTACTAGCTTTTTTATGTAAATCTCTTACATCATTTTGTATTTTATCTAAGATAGCAGACAATCTATTTGGTCTATCTAAAGCACCAAGTCCTTCTAAATCTACTATTCTATTTAAGGTTAGTAAAGTCTCCTTAAATTCTTTAGGTGAAGTCTCAATAGTAGTAGCTATAGTATTTATTGAACTATTATGAGGGTCTTGTAAAGTATTACTTTCTCTATATGCATTTAGTTTTAAAAGAAACTCTGCTTGTTCTCCCCTTAACAATCTAAGATATTCATCTACATGTTCTGGATTTAAATTTTTTAACTCTGCTGAGATATCATTGTAAGTACCCTCTACAGGAGATTTCAATTCGTTAATTGCTGCTTGTAATTTCTCTTGGTCTACTTGCATAAGCAGTGAAAATAAAATATCTCTATACAGTAACCTGGCTGCAAAGCTTAATTTTTCATTAAAAACTTTAAGATATTTATCAAGATCCAGTTGTTTATTATTTCTAAAGAGTTCAGTTATGATTACACCTCTTCTAAGTTCTTCCTTAAGTATTTTTCCATCTTCATCATTAATTTCCAGATGAAATGAGTATTCAATTTTAGTATTTCCTTTATTAAAATCATTACTATCAATAAACCCAATATTACTTAAACAGTATGTTGTTAATGTTTCAGAAAGTTCTTGTGAAAGTTTATTTGTTTCTGGCTCAGCAAATCTCTTAAGTAGATCTGCATTGTAATGAAGATCAGCAAACAATCCATGTCTTCGTACTTTTAGTAAATTTTTAGCTGTATGTTTAAGAGCTATTAATATCTCTTGTTGGCTTTGTGGTGCTGATTGAATATTCTCAACGTAAGGTATAGTAGCTGGCATAAAACTAACTGTTGAACTTGAAGGTGTTTGTATAGTTTGAATATTATCTTTATTTCTTCCCGGGAAAAGCATCTCTATTATTTTTTGAGGACGGATAGCAATTGCTCCAGGCCTACTGTATAGTAAGCTACTCAGCCAGCTTTGTCCTTCTACTCTAGGTGACATAAATTACAATCAATCTTTATATACTAGACTATCAAGTTGAGAGTTGTTCTGTTTTAAGAAAGGCTTAGATTAAAGAAAATTAATCTATCTTTCAAGGTTAACAACTTGAATTAAGAAATTTAAACACTTATAATGACATTTTGATGTTAAAGCAAGAAGGTTGAAGTAAACTTATTAAGTAAAAGCTTGAGGAGAAAAGTATTACATTAGTAGTTCGAAAAACTGTATCTTCAATGTTACCTGGTGCAAAAACACAGACGGTTGAACATAAAGAACAACTTCAAGAAACACCAGATGTAAAAAATCTTACAGGCGAAGTAGTAATTAGTTCATCAAATCAATGTTACAAACTAGGAGAACGTATTGGTTCTGGAGGAATGGCAGTTGTTTACAAAGCTGCAAAAGATGGGTCCAATAAGGAATATGCCATAAAAATCATAAGACCAGGCTTGAAACCATCATCCAGCTTCCTTAGATTTCAACGGGAAGCTAAAATTCTAAGAAGTCTTAATCATCCGAATATATCACTTTTGTACGATGACAATTTTGATACCGCACTTCCTTTTTTAGTAATGGCATATGCAAATGGGGGAACACTTAAAGAACCTAAATTATCTATGCCTTTAAACAGTATACAAGTGTTAGAAATATTTTCTCGCATTTGTAATGCTTTATACAGTGTACACAATTTAGATAATTCAATTTGTCATAGGGATCTAAAACCATCAAATATATTACTTATAGAGAAAGACGGAAAAATTATTCCACAACTTAGTGATTTTGGTCTTGCACATTTAGATAAAGGTGGTGCTGTAGATTATTCAGGAGGAGAAACACTTACTGGATCTAATGTTATAGTAGGAACTCCAGCATATATGTCTCCTGAGCAAACCTTACCAAATGGTCACTTTGAGCAACGTTCTGATTTATATTCACTTGGTGTTTCTCTTTGTTATATTTTTACTGGCATAGAACCTTTTAATGGCAATACTAATAATGGATCGGTTGACATTATTAAGAAAATGACTGAGATAAGAGAAGTTGCTCCTGTGTCACCAAGAAAATTAAATAATACAATTCCACCTGATTTAGAAATTTTAATTTCAAGACTAATAAGAAAAAATCCAATAGATAGACCTGCTAATGCGAGAGAAGTTGAAGAAGAATTTCTTAGAATTGCAAGACTTCCACAAGCCGAGCATATAAAACTACCAGAAGTTAAAGCTTCTGTACTTCCTTCTACTACCAGCGGTAGAAAAGTAACTTGAGTTTTTGGTTTTAAATATGTTTGCTTTACAAAATACTAGGTAGAGTTCGCTGAAAAAGTCTTCACCAAGAAATGACCCTTGTTGGAAATTTTATTGGGTAATTTGTAATTCCTGATTGGGTTTTAAGCAGCTTTTCTTACGATACAAATAGTGTTCATGGCAATTAAGCTAAACACTGTGT
>JACPSL010000015.1 GCA_016193285.1 Candidatus Melainabacteria bacterium | reverse complement strand
ATACCAATCCCGACAATTAAGCCAACACTAATTTAGCCCAGTCTCTAGAACATAGAGAGCTTATTCTCAAAGGCTCATGAATAAAGGCATTCCAGGCTCTTACACAAGCATTTGCAATGTCATCCCAATCTTTGAAGACTCTGTTTGATAGGAAATACTGCTTTAAGAAATGCCAAACCTGTTCTACCGGATTCAATTCTGGTGAATATGGTGGTAAATGTAGTAGAGAAATATTGGAAGGACTTTTTAAGTTTTCTGTAGTATGCCATGATGCTTGATCAAGTATTAATACGGCATGTCTTCCGACTGGTATTTTTTTAGATACTTCATTTAGGAATAATTGCATTACCTCTGTGTCACATTCAGAAAAGATCATTGCTGCACCATAATCTTTTTCTGGACATACTGCACCAAAGATATATGTAGAAATATGTTGTTGTTGTCTGATTACTCTTGGTCTTGTACCCTTTTTAAACCAATCTCTTGTAATAATTCCCTTTTGACCAACCCTTGATTCATCTCCAAACAGAATATCCACATCACTTAATGGAACGTCTACGGGAAGACATTTTTTTATTAGATCTTGGAAGTTTTTTTTTGAACTCCTCTTGTTTCTCAAGATCCGCTTTAGGATGAATTGATCTACCTGTTATCCATACAATATTTAGTCGTTTCAATAAATCATAGACACCATTTAATGAGTACTTTGCATTAAACTTTTCTTTTAATAACAATCTTATGTCTTCTCCAGTCGTACGTCCTCCTTCTTTTTCCTCTTGAAGCTTTTCCAGTGACTGCAAAAACTTCTCTTTATTTTCTTTAGCTAAAAAAGGAGTTCTCCCACTTCTTTGATCATCGTATAGCCCATCAATGCCGTATTCTACAAACCAGTTATACCAGTCCATAATTGCATATCTTGACCTCTTTAATATCCGTCATTCTTGTACAATTCCAAAAAATTATGCTCTTCTAATTTGTTCAATACTTTATTCATTTTGCGTTACCTCCATAATGAGGCCCGCAAAAATCATTATATGGTTCCCATTTATGTGGCTTTATTTATTAGGGTTGGTATAAACTATATCGTCTCCTAAATAAATTACAAGCCCAAAAGGTACTTTGGTTTTGGAACTTTGAAAAGATTCCATAAAATAATCAATACTTTTTATACTTGTAAAGTCAACTTTTGCAGTGGATTTAATTTCTATAGGAATAAGCTTATCAGTAAAATCAATTATTAGATCTATCTCAATTCCTGTTGATGTTCTAAAAAAGTGAAAATCAGGCTGTATGCCGAGTAAAGATTTTTGTTTTATAAGTTCAGTTAAAACCCAATTCTCAAATATATTTCCAAATCTCCCACTGTTTAAAAGCCTGTCTTTATCAGTGATTCTCTCAAGGGAATTTGTTAATCCTGTATCTAAGGAATATATTTTAGGAGTTTTAACAAGTCTTGTCTTTAATTTTTTATAGTATGGATAAAGCAAAAAAAATTGATAGGTTGTAATAAGAAGATTTATATATTCTTTTGTTGTTACTGCTGAGATCCCAAGATCATTTGAAAGATTTGCATAATTCAGTAAATTTCCCGTCTGAAATGCAAGTGCTCTGTATAGTTTGTTAAATTCCTGAAGGTTTTTGACTTTTATAAAATCACGAAAATCTTTCTCTATCACGATTGTTTGATAGTCCTGAAAATACTCTAGTTTATCTTCATGACTCGTCATTTCATGAATTCTAGGAAAACCACCAAATAAAATTGCATTTATAATTTCATTAAAGGTATATTTGTTTTCTCTTTTAAGATTTATGTCCTCAATTGTTTTTGCTTTTTGTAATTCTTCTAAGAAGGTTTCTTCAAGTTTTACCTCCTTGGATTCTGATAATGAAAAAGGATAGAGCTCACAAAGAGATGTTCTGCCTGCAAGGCTTTCTGTTATATTTGACAAAAGCAAAAAATTAGAAGAGCCAGACAGTATAAACCTCTTCTTTTTGTTTGTATCAACCTGTAGCTTAATCTCATGGAACAAGTCAGGTGTTTTTTTGAGCTTCATCAAAAATAGTTTTGTCTGGATATTTTTTTAAAAATAATGCAGGATCTCTGTTTGCTTCATCTCTTAGTTGTATATTATCAAATGTTATATATTTCCACTCTTTAAATAAGTGACGCAGTAATGTCGACTTGCCACTTTGCCTTATGCCAGTCAACGTAACCACAGGAGTATTTGTTGTTTTTTTTGCCAATTTTCTTTCCAGATACCTGCTTATATACTTCATACCATGAGAAGTATACCCTTAATTGTAGGTTACAAATCTAAAGTGATACTTTAGATTTGTAAAAATTTACAATAGGCCTTCAATACCTTAGATAAGCTTATGCAAGAAGTAATCAGTGCTTTTCCCAGAGAAGCAGTAAAGCTTGTTTCTTCTTATTTTAAGCAATGTCCCGTTGCATTATGGCAAAATTGATAAAAATCTTTCTAAGCTCATAATACTTATTCCCTCTTTATGTTTAGTGTTTATTTTAGGAAGATTGGTTAACAGCAAAGCAGGGATGTTTAACTCAGTTTTAAATCTATACAATGAAGATTGAATATCAGGCTGTCCCTGTTTTACTTCAATTAAAAGCCAAGGCTTTCTTTCACAGGTAATTAAAAAATCAACTTCAGCACCGTCGTAGGTTCTAATATAATTTAAATCATATTTATATCCATATCTGTCTTGCCATAAAGTACATGCTTTAAATAGTTGTGAAGCAACAAAATTTTCCAACTTAGCTCCTGGAGAACTTACTGAAGCCCAGTCATAAAAATATACCTTAGAACTTTTATGCAAGGATCTTGTGATTTTTTTATTCCAGGGTTTAATATTAAAAATAAGGTTTCTGCCTAGCAGGAAGTAGGCTGTAAGGTTAAGGTACGGCTTAAAAGCTTTTGACAGGCATCAAACATTTTAAGCCCTTGTTTTTTAGCTGTATCAATTATGGACATTAGTACTGCATATCTTTGAGCAGCAAACTCGTTCCTAAATCCTCCTGATATTTTTTTGTGAATCTTGACAAACAGAAGCAGATTGTATTGTTAGTTAAATAATGCTAAGTCTGGCATATGCAAATATCCCTTATATTCTATAATTTCAATTTTTTCTTTTTGAAATAACTCTATTAATATTTTTAATAACTGGATTTAAAAGTGTATAAGTAATTGAAGAATCCAAGCTTCTTTCTATTAAAATCTGGTATTCTAAATATTGTATCTGTAGTTAAAGAAGATAGGTAGTAAAGTGTAAGGAGGAAATAATGAGCGAAATTGAAAAATGGGAAATTGAAGACAAAGAATTTTGGACAACCAAAGGAAGTACAATTGCATATAAGAACTTATGGGTTTCAATTTTTTGTCTAATGCTAGCCTTTTGTGTCTGGATGTCATGGAGTATTATCACTGTCCAAATGAAAAATCTTGGGTTTCCTTTTAATGACGAGCAGCTCTTTACATTAACTGCAGTAGCAGGACTTACTGGGGCAACTCTTAGGATTCCTTATTCCTTTTTGGTTGGAATCTCTGGTGGTAGGAATATTATTGCTTTAACAACTTTTCTCTTACTTGTTCCTGCAGTTGGCATTGGTATTGCTTTACAAGACATAGGTACTCCGTTTTTAGTTTTTGTTACCTTAGCTGCTCTTTCAGGTATTGGTGGTGGAGTATTTGCATCGTCTATGTCAAATATTAGTTCTTTCTTTCCAAAAAGGATGCAAGGACTTGCACTTGGATTAAATGCCGGCCTTGGGAATTTTGGTGTGAGTGTTACACAAATTGTAATTCCAGTAGCAATATCTGTGTCAATTTTTGGTACACTTTGTGGAAACGGAAGGCCACTTTTAAGTGCTTTAGGAAGTACACCAGCTGGGACTCTAACTTACATCCAAAATGGTGGCTTTGTTTGGATTCCATTTCTTATTCTTGGAACTATTTTTGCCTGGTTTGGTATGGATAATCTTCCTGTTCATAAGATTGGGCCTGCAATTTCTTGTCTTGTAAAAATATTCTGGTTAACTTTTTTAGGTTTTGTAAGCTCATCTTTTGGTTTGTATTTATTACTTGTTCAAAAATTGGATTTATGGGTAGTTCTTCCACTAACTATAATTGTTACTTTAGTTCTTATGGACTTTACACCAAAACAAGTAAGATTAAACCTGAATAATCAATATGAAATTTTTAAAAACAAACATAACTGGATAGTTACACTTTTGTATATAATGACCTTTGGTACCTTCATTGGATATTCAGCAGCATTTCCACTTTTTATAAAGGTTATATTTGGATATTTGCCTGGTGGAGTAGTAAATCCAAATGCTCCAAATCCTTTTTACTTTGCTTGGCTTGGACCTTTTGTAGGTTCATTAATTAGGCCAATTGGAGGATGGCTTTCAGATAAAGTTGGTGGCGCAAAAGTTACTCATGTAAACACTGTTATTATGACTATATGTGTAGTCGGTATTGCAAATCTTGTTAAGTTAGCAAAGAGTTCACCAAATCCAGAACAACATTTTATATTGTTCTTGCTTGTTTCTTTAGTTTTGTTTTTTGCTGTTGGCATTGGTAATGGTGCCATATTTAGAAAAGTACCTGTAATATTTGAAGCCAAGCAAGCAGGACCAGTACTTGGATGGATATCAGCAGTTGCTGCATATGGTGCATTTATTATACCTAAGCTTTTTGGAGCTAGTATTGAAGCTGGTACACCAGAATTAGCACTTTATAACCTTGCTGCATTTTATGTATTTTGCTTACTACTTAACTGGTGGTATTATGCAAGAGAAGGTGCCGAGGTTTGTTGCTGAAGAGGTATATTTTGTAGACAACTTTCTCTAAGTGCTTATATATGTTTATTTTCAATTTACAGAGAGTTAAGAAAACTTTATCTTTAGGAATAGCAAATTTATTTCCTGGATACTTTGCACTTGTTATGGCAACTGGAATCATTTCAATAGCAGCTTCTTTTCTTAAGATGAATGTAATTCCCCAACTATTGTTTAACATAAATAAGATAGCTTATTTAGTCTTGTGGGTTTTATTTCTAATACGCTTCTTTAAGTATTTCCCAAATGTGATAAATGATTTAACAAACCATTCACGTGGCCCAGGTTTTTTTACTATAGTTGCAGGTACTTGTGTGCTGGGAAGTCAAATTGTCTTACTTGACCAGAATTATGAGATAGGAGTTTTTCTTTGGATCTTTGGACTTGTTTTATGGATATTAATTATGTACGGATTCTTTACTGCTGTTATTCTAAGTGAAGTCAAACCAACTCTCGAAAAAGGAATTAATGGTGCATGGCTAATTGCAGTTGTTGCTACTCAATCAATTTCAGTTCTAGGGATAAGAATAGCTTCATATTTTAAATATCGTCAAGAAGAAGTTTTATTTTCTAGTCTGTTTATGTTTTTACTTGGTTGCATGTTGTATCTTTTAATTATTTCTCTTATTTTTTATCGTTTTACTTTCATGAATTTAACTGTAGAAGCACTTACTCCTCCTTATTGGATTAACATGGGTGCAATAGCTATTACTACGCTGGCTGGAGCTTTAATCATACTCAGTGCAGAAAAATGGGAATTCCTTCAAGGCATTGTTCCTTTTTTAAAAGGGTTTACACTTTTTTTCTGGGCAGCAGGCACATGGTGGATTCCACTTTTGCTTATCCTTGGAATTTGGAGACACTTTTATAAACACTTCCCATTTATTTATGATCCACAATACTGGGGAATGGTGTTCCCTTTAGGAATGTATACTGCTTGTACATTTAAATTAGCAGAAGCTACAGGACTGGATTTTTTGTATATCATTCCCAAATATTTCATTTATCTAGCTTTAGTAACATGGTCTATTACATTTCTAGGGCTCTTAAAAACTCTTTTATGCTCAGTGTTGAAAGAATGAGAGTTGCTTAAACCACATAAAAAATAATCCTTTTTTTTTCTTCAAAATTTAAATAGAGAAATTTCACGCTAATTATCTACCTATCCTCAAAATACTTTTCTAATACTGCTTTAACAATTGGTGCAGCAACTGTTCCACCATGTCCAGCTTTTTCAGCTATAGCTACAACAACAATTTCAGGTTGATCAATTGGTGCATATGCAGCAAACCAACTATGAGTTCTTTGACTTCCTTTTACTTCTGCTGAACCTGTTTTTCCAGCCACTTTAATATTATTTAATTTTGCAGCTTGCCCTGTTCCAGCTTCTACACAAAGCACAAGTCCTTTTTTTACTACTTTCAGTATTTCAGGATCTATGTAAAATTTTTCTTTTGGTTTTTGATTTGTAATGTAACTGTCAACTTGTTTAATTAATTTTAGTTTTGGGATTTCTTTTCCTGTTGCAATACCACTGTAAATTCTTGCTGCTTGTGTAGAAGTAAGAAGTAAAAAACCTTGTCCAATTGCATAGTGAAGAGTATTTCCTGGATACCAGGGTTCATGTATTATTTTTTTCTTCCAGCTCTCATCTGGCACAATTCCTTTTTCTTCTCCTAAAAGTTCAATCCCTGTTTTTCTTCCTGCACCTAACTTTATTCCCCACTCTTTTATTTTTTCAGGTGTCAGCCTTTTTCCAATTTGATAAAAAGCTGTGTCACGTGACCACGCAAGACATTCTGGTAGAGAATATATTCCTTCTTTTGAAGTCCAATCTCCAAATCTAGTTTTCCCGAGATAAATCGCATCACTAACATAAAAACGTTCATGAGGATTAACTACCATTGAGTCTAAAGCACTAATTAATGTAATTGGCTTCCAAATACTTCCTGGAACATAAGATAAAAGTGCTCTATTTAGAAAAACTTTTTTTGCTAAGAGATTTTCCCATACATTTTCTCTTAGTATTGTTGTAAAAATATTTGGATTAAAATCAGGATAACTTGCAAGGGCTAATACTTCGCCGGTATTTGGATCTACTACAATTGCTGCAGAGTTGTTGCTTGATTTTTTTAATGCATTCTCAGTAGCTTTCTGTAAATCAAGATCTAAAGTTAAAGTTATACTTTTCCCTGGCTTTGGTTCAATATGAATTAAAGATTCTTTAAAATTTGGATTTATTGGTTTTCCAAACCTGTCAACTTCTACTATGTCCTTTCCATCATTACCTCTTAAAATATCATCGTAAATTTTTTCAATTCCATATTTTCCTATGAGATCACCTGGTTTTCTATCAGGTCTTTTTAAAAGTTCTTCTTCATCAATTTGTGAAATATATCCAAGTACATGAGAAGCTAGTGATTTATTTGGATAATAACGGATAGGTTCTTTTTGAATATTAACTGCTTTTAATAAATGTTGTTTTTCTATAATTTGAATTGCTTCTTCTAGACTTATGTTACTCTGTAGTCTAATTGGAAGTGCTGCATCTTCAGGTAGCTTTAAAATTGTATTTTTTAGTTTATTTGGATTGTGCTTTAATATATTTTTCAAATTTTCATAAAGTTTTAGTTTTTCACTTTTAGTTTTTAATTTATTTGGGTAAACAATTAATGAGAGCGATTGTTTATTAGTTGCTAAAATTTTTTTATTTCTATCGTATATAATTCCTCTAGGTGCTACTAAGATTGAAATCCTGGATGTTGAGTACTGAGCTCTTTGTGCAATAGTTTTATATTTAAATATTTGTAGATAAAAAAGCCTAGAGATAAGTATAAGAACAAGAGCTAGAGTCATACACTGTAAGATTTTTGTTTTAAGGTTTCTTGTTAACATATTTTGTTAATAGATATTGTAACTGAGAGGAAGTGTGGAATAATAATTAGAAAGGCTCTTGGCCTTTATTAATGGATAACTTAACAAGGAGGTTAGTTATATGCAAACAATGGATTTACCAATACCTAAAGTAGAAGGTCCTTCATGTTTTGATGCTGAAAGTTGTTTCTTTCAGTCAGTAGCTCAGAAAATAAGTTTCATTGATGAAAACTTATTAAAAGTTTTAAATAGTTTTAGACGTGAGATTTGTATGGAGATCCCTCTAAGAAAAGATGATGGAAAGTTAATTACAGTAAAAGCTTACAGAGTCCAACACAACAATGCTAGAGGTCCCTATAAAGGTGGTTTTCGAATACACCAGCAAGTAACTTTAGAAGAAGTACAAATGCTTGCAAACCTAATGACATGGAAAGGTGCTGTTGTAAATATTCCTTTTGGTGGTGCAAAAGGTGGTATAGCTATAGATCCAAGTACACTTACTAGAACTGAACTTGAAAGATTAGTTAGAGCTTATACTTACAACTTAGGAGATAATATCGGCCCACATACTGATATCCCTGCTCCTGACGTGAATACAAACTCTCAGACAATGGCTTGGTTTTATGATGAATACTCAAAATCTCATAGTACAAATGCTCTTGGTGTTGTTACTGGAAAACCTATTGGTCTTGGTGGATCTGAAGGTAGAGAAGAAGCTACTGGTCGTGGGACAATGTACATTTTAAGAGAGATTGCAAAAGATCTTAAGATAGATCTAAGTAAGACCAATATTTTAATTGAAGGATTTGGAAATGTTGGTTATCATGCAGCAAGATTAATCCATGATGAATTAAATGGAAAAATTGTAGGTGTTTCTTCTTCAAAGGGAGGCATTTATAATCCAAATGGAATTGATGTAAAAGCTGCTCATGAGTACTATACAAAAAACAAATCTTTAAGAGGTTTTCCAAATGTAGATTTTATGTCAGGAGAAGAATTCTTACTTGCAGACTGTGATGTCTTAATTCCATGTGCTCTTGAAGGATCAATAAATAATAAGATTGCTGATAACACTAATGCAAAAATTATTATTGAAGGAGCAAATGGACCAGTAACAGCACAAGCAAATGAAATTCTTATTGATAAAAGGAGAGTAGTGGCTCCTGGAATTTTAGCTAATGCTGGTGGTGTAATTGTTTCATACTTTGAGTGGGTGCAAAACTTACAACAGTTTTATTGGCCTCATGAAGAAGTAAATAAGAAACTTGAAAAAATAATAGTAGATGCTTATGTTAAGGTACGTGATTTATCACGTGCTAAAAAAATATCCTTACGTCAAGCAGCTTATACTGTTGGCCTTGAGAGAGTAGCACAAGCCTGTATCTTAAGAGGAACAGGGTTTTAATTCCATCTCCATCCTTTAAGAGTAAATTCCCAGCTATTTAGCCATAACCGGTTTTGGTACTGGGATTTAGTAACCTCACTTGCATTTGAAAAAGGGTATAAGTAAAAGAACATTAAGATAGTTGAAATTATTGTAAACTGTAAAAGTGGTTGCAGGTAAGTAAACTTTTGATATAGTTTCACAAATGTATATTCAAGAATCAGGATAAGAAAAAATAATGCTATTAAATAGTGATATAAAAACATTGGTCTTTGAATAAAAGCATAGGGTAAGTAAGAAATAAAATAACTACTTAATAAAAAAATTGACAAGTTATCTTTTTTCTTTCTAAGGAAAAATAGTTCTATTATTATTGCTAAAAGACCAAGCCACCATATGATTGGGTTTCCAAATGTTGCAATGCACCTTGCTTTGTTATGTACACGATCTGTAACTTTAAAATGAATCCATACTGGCTTGTACATAAGTGGCCATGTGTACCATTTTGATGTATCTGAGTGAGATAAATTTTTTCTTGTATGTGAACTATATGCAAGTTTGTGCCATGTAGTTATTCCTTCTATGTGATTAGATATTTTTGTGTGGTACCTCTGATTAAAATATTGGAAATTTGTCTTTTCAAATGAAAATGTTAGACAATAAGTTAGTAAAGCAACAAATATAAAAAATAAATTTATTGGTGATCTATTAACATAGTTAGGTTTTTTATTAAAAACAGCCCAAAACAATAAAATTAGAAATATAGTTACACCAGTCCACTTAACTGCTATTGCAAGCCCACTAACAATTGCTGAAAGAATATAAATTAAATAAGCAGTTTTATTATTTAATGAACTTTCACAAGAAGTTATGAATAATAAAAATGAACTAGCTATAAAAAAAATTAAAAAAATATCAACAAGTCCCATTCTGCTATATGTTAAAAATATAAGCTCAAAAGTAATAAAAAATGCAGTTAGAAGTCCTGAAAATTTATGAGTAAAGATTTTTTTTCCAATAAGATATGAAACAGGAATAAGCAATGTTCCAAATATAGCTTGAGAAATTCTCCATCCAAAAGCATTATTGCCCCAAATTAAAATCCCAAGTGCAATTAACCATCTTCCAAAAGGAGGATGATCAATAAAATAAGGTTCATTATGTAACATTTTTTGTGTGTCAACAACATAGTAAATTTCATCCCAGGTAATTTTTTCTGGATAAGTTAAATTAACCATTCTAACTATAAATGCAAATATGATAAATGCAAACAGCAGATTTTTTTCTAACTTCATTTCCTTGAAAGCTCAGTAATTAGTTGATTCACAATAGTTGGATTTGCTTTGCCATTGGTTTTTTTCATTATTTGGCCTACAAAGTATCCTCGAACTTTTTCCTTGCCATCTTTTAGTTGGTTTAATTGTTCTGGGTTTTGTTCCAAAATTTCTTTTACTATTTCTTTTAATTCATTTACATTGGTAATTTGAGCAAGTCCTTTTTGTTTTATGATTTCTTCTGCGTCAGTACCTTTACCTAAAAGTTCTTCAATGATTTCAGTTTTTGCAATGGAATCATTAATAATTCCTTTCTCAATTAAACCTAATAAATCTGAGAGTTGTTTTGGTGTCATGCAACAGTTTATGATATCGGTTTTGTGTTCTTTAAGATAAGCTGTAACTGGTCCTATTAACCAGTTTGTAGCTTTCTTGGGGTTTGCACCAAGTCTAACGACTGCTTCATAAAATTCAGCCATATTTCTATCTTCGATAAGGACTTTAGTGTCTTCTATGCTAAGTCCAAACTCTTTTGGATATCTTGTTTTTTTTGCATGTGGTAATTCAGGTATTGTTTCTTTTATCTCATTAATCCACTTTTCTGAAATTTCAAGTGGTACAAGATCCGGTTCAGGAAAATATCTATAGTCATGAGCTTCTTCTTTGCTGCGCATTGAAATGGTTTTTCCAGAGCTTTCATCAAAAAGTCTTGTTTCTTGAATTACTTTTCTGCCGCCATCTAAAATTTCTGTTTGTCTTTCTATTTCTGATTCAAGAGCTTTTACAAGTGATTTAAAACTATTTACATTTTTAATTTCAGTTCTTGTACCAAAAGTATTACTTCCTGTAGGCCGTAAACTAATGTTTACATCACATCTCATCGAACCTTCTTCTAAATTGCCGTCACAGACATCAAGATAACGCAATATGCTTCTTAGTGTTTGAGCGTAATCTTTTGCTTCTTCAACAGACCTTAAATCAGGTTTACTTACAATTTCAATAAGCGGGGTTCCTGTTCGATTAAAGTCTACTAAACTATATTCAGAGCCATGTAATCTATCTGAGCCAGCATGAACTAATTTTCCAGCATCTTCTTCCATATGAATTCTTATAATGCCAATTTTTTTTTCTTTTACTCCGTTTACTTCAAGATATCCATCTAAACAAATTGGTTGATCGTATTGGGATATTTGATAATTTTTTGGCAAGTCTGGATAAAAATATTGTTTTCTATCGAACTTGCAATGTTTAGCAATTTTACAATTTAGTGCTAGACCAGTTTTAATTGCATAAGCAACCACTTGTTTATTTAAAACAGGTAATACTCCAGGCATCCCTAAACATACAGGGCAAACATTTATATTTGGCTCAGCGCCAAAATCTACAGGGCAGGTACAAAAGATTTTAGTCTTTGTTTTTAATTGAGCATGAACCTCAAGACCAATTACAACTTCGTATTTTGTTTGTGTTACTGGCATAATGTATATTGTACATGATAAATAAATCTCTCTTAATCCCATATATAACAGCAGGGTTTCCAACTAAAAAATTATTTGTACCAATTTTAAAAACTTTGTCAATTTCAGGTGCAGACTTTATAGAAGTTGGTGTACCTCATTCAGATCCACTTGCAGATGGTCCTGTTATTCAACATTCATCAAAAATTGCACTTGAAAATAATGTTACATTGAAATGGATCGTTGTAGAGACGCAATTAATCGCGTCTCTACAACAGAAAATCAAACCATTAATTTTATTTTCATATTTTAATCCAATATTAAATTATGGCATGGAAAAATTATTACATGATCTTCCAAAGCCTCTTTTCTATGGGCTTATAATTCCTGATTTACCATTAGAAGAAGCAAAGAAATATTTGCCCTTGTTTAAAAAATATAAATTACATTTAATCTTACTTGCAGCACCACCAACTAAAAAAGAAAAAATAAAAAAAATTACAAAATCATCCACTAGTTTTATTTATCTTGTTTCAGTTACTGGTACGACTGGTGTAAGAAAAAAAATCCCACAAGAACTAAAAAACAAAATTCAAGAAATTAAATCTTTTACAAGAAATCCTGTTGTTGTAGGTTTTGGAATTAGTAATTCAAAGCAAGCAAAACAAATAATTGCATATGGTGCAGACGGAGTAGTTATTGGAAGTGCTTTGATTAAGGTTTTAGGCAAGAAAAAAGGAAATTTAATAAGGTTAGAAAATTTTGTTAAGAGCTTTGTAACTACTTAGCTTGTGTAGCTTAACTAAATTTACTTTAACATCTTCACATAAAAATAATTTAGCAAATCTTTGAAGCTTTTCTTCCCCGGCAGTTGCATAGATAGATATTTGTTGTTTATTACCGGTGCATGGTATTAAATGTTTTTCTAGTTCTTTTATTAATGCATCTGTTGGGTCAATGATTTTTATTTTAATTAGTTTTTGTAAAACTTCATTAATAAGTGGATAATGAGTGCAACCTAAAATTAAAGCTTGTGAATCATTTGGGATTTGATTTATATATTTTTGTAATGTCTCACTTTGTTCTTTGTGATTTGTATTTAAACTTTCTATCATAGGTACTAATTTTGGACATGCGATTTCACTAACTTCGATTTTTTGATTTAAATTATTAATTGAGTTTTTATATGCTTTATTTTCTACTACCAGACTAGTTGCCCAAACTGAAATTTTTAAGTAATTTGAGTTTGCAATTTCTTTTGCACAAGATTTGATCATTCCGTAAATAGGAACTGTAGGGGCAGGATTTATTCTGCCCTGCTCGCACAATACAGAAGAGCTAGTATTACATGCCATAATAATTGTTTTTGGATTAAACCTTGAAAGCCACTCTATAATTTCACTTGCAATTTCTTTAATTTCTTCTTTTGTTTTATCTCCAAATGGTACTCTTGCTAAGTCAGCAAAATAAATATAATTTTCATTTGGGAATTTATTTATAAGTTTTTTAAGGACTGTTAGTCCGCCAATGCCTGAGTCAAAGAGACAAATAGGTTGCTGTGTCATTGTTTTTTGTTCTTTGTTCCTTCTTTTTCCTCTTTCGCCGATACGCCGTTACGCCCATACGCTGTTTCGCCTTTCTTCGGTTCTATATCAAGAAACTTAAGTATAGCTTCTGCAATTGCTTTTGCAAACTCGTCTTGAGTTTTTGAGTTTGTTAACAATTGCCTGTCTTCGTAGTTACTTAAAAATGCAAGTTCAGCTAATACAGCTGGTGAAGACGAATGGCGTATTACATAAAACCTTGCTTTTCTTATATAATGGTCAGGAATTTTAATATTATTTAAGATACTTCTGTGTACATAATATGCTAGTTTTTGACTTTGCATGGACCAGTAATATGTTTCTATACCTCTGATTTTTCTTGAAGTAACAAGTGCATTTGCATGGATGCTTATAAATACATCTGGTCTAATACTGTTTGTTATTTCAACTCTTTCAGCTAGTGACAAAAAACTATCATCTTCTCTTGTTAAAAATACCTTAATTCCAAATTCTTCTAACTGTTTTTTTAGCTTTTCAGATATTACAAGATTAATATCTTTTTCCTCAAAGCCTCCGTAACTAGCTCCTATATCATATCCTCCATGCCCTGGATCAATTATGACTTTAATCCCTGCTCTTCTTGCAATTTCTTCCCTTTCTTTATTAATATTTAATTTAATCTTTAATTTGTTTCCAAGCAAACTTGGATCTATTTTATAGTCAATATTTTGTTTGGCTAAATCAATTACTATTCTTGTAGCTTCTATTCCGCTTGCAGCACGACCTACACGTATCCCAGATACAAGGGGAGAAGAAGTAAATCGTGGCAATGGACTCTCAGGAGGAAGAATGTTTAATAAATCTATTGCAAGCCTGTCCGGGTTTTGTAAAAAGTATGAATTATATTTCATTGGTTTAGTTGCTGATATTTCAATAATAGTTTCATCTTCATCTTTTTTTTCAGTGGTTATTTCTTTTAAATTTCCAGGTGTTGATTTTTCTTTTATATTTTCACCATTGTTGCTTTCAACAAGATCAGAATCAATCCTTGCAATTCTTACTATCAAAATTTTTTCATTATTTGTAAGATAAGATTTTCTGTTTATTGATTGTGTGCCTGTAAATATGACTCTTAAAGTATTTAAGGATGGCTTTGAGATTATAACTTTTTCATCTGATTCACTCTTAAATGATTTATTAATCTCACTTTCGCCAACTGTACAATTTAAAATGTCTATAATTAATCTATCTGGCTCTTTAAGTCTGGATTCAACATAACTAATTTTATTTGTTGCGTTAATAGTTAAAGAATTGTTACTCCAATAAATTGAAGTTACTTGATTTTTAAGAGTTTGTGCAAATGCAAAATTAAAAGAGCTAAGTAATAAAAAGATAAATAAAAAATTTCTATATTTATTTTTCATTTTTTATAAAGGTGACAAATATCTTTTTATCATTTTATGAGGTGTTAGTTTACATTCATTTAAAAATTGATTTAATGTGTTATCTATGATAGATTTTCTAATTTTTTCAACCAAATTAATTACAAAACAGATATTGTGGATACTTAAAAGTGTTGGACCTGTTGGTTCGTTAGCTTTAAGTAAGTGGCGTATGTATGCTTTTGTATGATTTGTGCAACTATAGCAATTGCAGTCTTTATCTAAGCTTGAAAAATCTGAAATAAACTCTGCATTTTTAATTATTTTTCTTCCTTCATTTGTATAAAATGTACCATGTCTAGCAATTCTTGTTGGCATTACACAGTCAAACATATCAGCACCACAAAGAATCCCATATATTAAATCTTCAGGAGTTCCTATGCCCATTAGATATCTAGGTTTATCCTTTGGTAAGTTTTTTAATGTATAAGCAATAATTCTATAAATATCTTCTTTTTCTTCCCCTACACTCACTCCACCAATTGCAATCCCTTCAGGATTTAAGTTTGATATAAAATCAATACTTTTTTGTCTTAAAGTTTCATTAGTTCCACCTTGCACGATTAAAAATAGCGATTGTAAATCTTTCTTTTTATGTGCTTGCTTGGATCTTATAGCCCAAGCATGAGTTCTTTCTAAAGACATTTCAAGTTCTTCTTGAGTACATGGATAAGTAGTACAATCATCAAAAGCCATTATTATATCTGCACCAAGTTTGTTTTGAATGTTAATTGCTTCTTCAGGGTTTATAAAATGTTCTTTGCCACTGTAAGGGTCTTTAAAAAAAACACCATCATTAGTAATTTTACTTTTTCCAAATCTTCCATGGCTAAAGATTTGAAATCCACCTGAGTCAGTTAAAATTGGCTTGTGCCAATTTGACCAATTGTGTAATCCACCTGCTTTTTCAATTACATCTACACCAGGTCTTAAATAAAGATGATATGAATTAGCTAAAAGAATTTCTGCATTTGTTGATTTAAGCTGATCCATTGTTAAAGTTTTTACAGTTGAATTTGTACCTACAGGCATAAAGACTGGTGTTGGTACTTCACTGTGAGACAGTTCTAGTTTGCCAGCTCTGGCACTGTAAGTAGAATCTGATTTTTCTAGTGTAAACTTCATTGTCATGTTACTATTTTACATTGATATGACAAAACTTCTAATTAAAAATGGCAGATACTTAAATCCAAAAACAAATGAAGATGAACATCTTGATTTATTAGTACAAAATGGAAAAGTTGTTGAGTTAAAGAAAGATATTGTATCTAATGGGGAAGCAAAAGTTATTGATGCAAAAAATTACTGGGTAGTACCTGGATTGATTGACATCCACTGTCACTTAAGAGATCCTGGTCAGCCAGAAAAAGAAACCATTGAGACAGGTACAAGAGCAGCAGCAAGAGGTGGTTTTACAAGCATTTGTCCTATGGCAAACACTAAACCACCAATTGATAGTGCAGCTCTTGTTGAGTATGTAAATAAAACAAACCAAGAATCTGGTTCAGTAAATATTTTTCAGGTTGCAGCAGTTAGCAAAGGTTTAATGCAAGAAGAAATCACACCTTTTGAAGAATTAAGAAAAGCTGGCGCAGTTGCATTTTCAGATGATGGTGGTAAACCAATTGAGAATTTAAAACTTTTAAGACATGCTCTAGAATATGCACAAATAATAAATGCAAACATTATTAGCCATGCAGAAGATTCAAGACTTTGCTCCGGTGGAGTTGTTCATGAAGGATATTGGTCATATAAACTTGGTATACCAGGGATACCAAGTGCTAGTGAAGCAGCATGTGTTGCTAGAGAAATAGAGCTTGTAAAACAAACAAAAGGGAAAATTCACTTTGCTCATATTAGTACAAAAGAAGCAGTTGAATTAATAAGACAAGCACAGGAAGATAGGCTAAATGTTACAACTGAAGTAACCCCACATCATTTAGTTTTAATTGATGAAGATATGCAAGACTATAGTCCAAATAAAAAAATGAATCCGCCTTTGCGATCAAATAGTGACAAGGAGGCTTTAATTAAAGCAGTTCTTGATGGTGTTATAAGTGTTTTTGCAACTGATCATGCACCTCATACTATTGAAGAAAAATCCAGCTCTCTTATAGAAGCCCCATTTGGAATTATTGGTTTTGAAACCGCATTGCCACTTTATTTGGAAGTTTTTTATCATAGTAAGTTGCTATCGCCACTAAGTTTTATAAAAATGCTTACACTAAACCCAGCGAAAATACTAAATATTCCAAGAGGTTCAATATCAGTTAATGATGTTGCAGATATTACAATTATTGATCCAGATTTTTCTTGGACTTATGATGTAAACAATTCTTTTTCTAGGTCTAGAAATTCACCTTTTCATAATAGGAAGTTAAAAGGTAAAGCACTTTTTACAATTGTTTCTGGTGAAGTTGTTTCTAAGAATTAAAACAACAATGAAAAAATTGTTTTTTATTTTTCTATTAATAGGTAATTTATTTTTTCTCCCTGTACAAGTCTTGCCAGATGTAGATCCCCCTAAATATTACTTTACTAAAGAAACAAAAGAATATAAGCCAGGAATAAAAAGACATTTAATTCGTACAATTACTAAGAAAGGTCCTGTTGTTGCAAATGTTTTAGAAATTGATTTATCAAATGAAAACATTTCAGTTAAAGTAGGCTTACCTGATGCAAAGAAGATTAAAGCAAAAGAAACTCTTTTAAATATTGTTAAACATGAAATGGCTTATCTTGGGATTAATGCAAATTATTTTGATGTAAAGCTAGGAAATCCACTTGGGACACTTATTACAGAAGGTACGTGGTTGGTTGGGCCTGTTTATGATAGAGTTGCTATTGGTTTTTCAAAAGATAAAAAAGCTTTTGTTGATCAAGTTATGCTTGTAGGAAATGCAACTACTTACAGGGGTTTTAGAAGAAAACCTGTAACCACTTTTGAGATTGATGGTTTAAATACTCCACCACATTTTTATAATAAAATTAGTTTATTTACCATTAATTGGGATGAAGAGTTGGTTTTACCTTCTTCTAAGACTGGTGTGATTGTAAAAAATGGTTGTATAAAAAAAATAGTTAATGATAGAGCAGAAATTCCAAAGAAGGGTTATGTACTTGTAAGTAATGCAAATTATGTTTTGAATTATCTAAAAAGGAAAGATCGTTTAAAAATTAAGTGGCAGAGTCACCCTGACTGGTCAAATGTAGTTGAAGCAGTTAGTGGTGGACCTTATTTAATAATGAACGGGGAGATCTATGTAGATGAAATTAACCAAAAGTTTAAGTTTGCAAAGAAAGAAACTTACACTGCACGAAGTGCTGTTGGTGTAGATTACAATGGTAAGCTTTACCTTATAGTTGTAGATAGCAAGGATGACAATCATTCTGTTGGTGTTACTTTACAAGAACTAGCAGAACTTTTAAAAAAACTAAATTTAAAAGAAGCAATTAACTTGGATGGTGGCGGGTCAAGTACTTTAGTAGTTGATGGGAAGATTATAAATAAGCTTAGTGAAAGACATGAAAGAAAAATTAGTAGTGCGTTACTAATTTTCTATCATCATTTTTAAAGACTCATTTTTAAAACATTTATCAATTTGTGAAGGCAAGTCTTTTAATTTAATAATGTCAGTAATTAAATTTCTTAGCTTTATTTTTCCTGTAATAATTAACTGATGTGCTTCTTTTAAGGCTATTGGTGATGGTGAATAACTTCCAATTATTGTAAGCTCACGATAGTAAATCTCGTTGTTGAAAAATCCTTGTTCTCTTGGAACACTTGAAAAAACAATGATTGTTCCTCCTGGCCTAATGCAATTAATTGCTGTAGGTAAACTATTTTCACTGCCACTAGCTAGGAGGATTATATCTACTCCTCTTCCTTCAGTTTTATTTAGCATCCAACTTTTTAGTTCAGGTGAATTTGCCAAGTAACCATCATGGATTGCTGTCATTTCTTTTGCTAATGTAATTCTCTTTTGTAAAATATCAATTCCAAACGTTTGAGCTCCTTTTTCAATACATAGTTTTCCTAACATTATGCCTATAGAGCCTAGTCCACAAATTAAAACTGAATTGCTTGTAGAAATATTAGCTCTCTTTACTGCACGTAAGCAACAAGCCAGTGGTTCTGTAAGTGCAATCTCATAATCTGAAACAGTACTTTTTGGAATAAGAAATGTAGTTTGTTCAAGATGTGCTCTGGATAATTTTATAAACTCAGAGAAACCACCAGGATATAAATTAGTGTTTTTAAATTGCTCACACATTGAAAAATTTCCACTTTTACAAAAATAACAATTTAAACATGGTACATGATGAGCTACTACAACTTTTTGTGAAGAAGTCCATTTTCTAACATGGCTTCCTACTTCAACAATTGTTCCAACAACTTCATGGCCTAAAACTGTACCTTCTGAAATAAGATTTTTTTTAATTTTTACTAAGTCAGAACCACAAACTCCACAAACATCTACTTTTAACAAGGCCTCATCTTCTTTTATTTGAGGAATTGGAGCTTCAATTATTTTTAACTTTTCTTTGTTGTCGTATGTTACACAAAGCATACTTAATATTGTATATTATGCTCTTAAGCTGCCATACTAAAAAACTTTTCAAATGGTCTTGTAACAGTAGCCATTCCTTTGCCGCAGGTTTGTACTGCATGCCAAAAAACTGCAGGAAGTTCACCAATATTACCAGCTTTTAGGTCTCCAATTCTAATAGAACTTTCTTGTAATAGCCAGTTTGATAAGTAGTAAGGAAGATTTTTATCCCCCATTTCAATTACGTTTACAAAGTCCAGTATGTTTAGTGGTGAAAAGACGAATTGAGCAATTGCATTTCTAAATTTAAAAACCTCTTTAATGTCATTTTTATATTTAATTGGATTAGTAATCATTTCAAAAAAGTCGTTTGACTCTAGTTTTGGTTTTTTAAACTTTGCATTGTCATCTTCCTTGATATTTCCTAAACTTACATCTATTTCAGCATCAATAATTTTTTCTAGTTCTTCTTGAATTTTGTCATATATCTTATATTGATTAAAGAAACCATCAACTTCAGAGTCGTTAAATCTTGATGCTTCTTTAAGATATTTTTTAAATCTGACTTTTGCTTCTTTAATTATATTTTCTTTCCTGTCTTTTAAGATCTTACCCCATTCATTTGGAAGTGGATCTTTTTTTGCTTCTTTAGTTTTAGTAACTACTTGATTACTTACTTCATCAATAACTTCATACTCTGTGCTTTCAAATATTTTTTTGTATAGGTCTTCCCTTAGAGGCCTATAACATTCTTGTTCAGCAATTGTTTTATAGATATCGTTATATAAGAATTTTTTACCTGTATTTTTTTCAATAAGGTTTCTTGCAAAGTCAGAAGCTTTTTTAGCCCATCCTTTATTTGGGTTAAATAAATAATCTCTAACTTTTCTTGGGTCTAAATATTTTAGATCATCAGGTTTATCAAGTACTCCTCTTAGTCTGTTTATTGTATTGCACCCATAGAATGCAACTGTTGTAACTGTTTGTGGGAGTCTTACAAATAAACCATAGAGGGTTGTGAAATAAGCATGTCCTGCAAATGCTGCGACGTTAAGTATTTTGTCAAGAGATCTTACTGAACTTATTGAATCTTCTGTTTCTTTATTATGAAATCCATGGATAAAGTGATCAAATGATGGGAAGAGTACAGCTATCATTCCTAATGGAGAAGCAACAGCTTGCATAATTTTCCCAAACTCTCTTCCTAAACCTAATGTTTTTCCAATAGCACTATCATTTGTAGCTGTTGTGTGCCACCAGTTTTTTGCTTTTTGAGCATACTTATAAACCATAGAATCTTCTGGAATAGCATTCTTTAGCTGATCAGTCATTTCTAATGTTCTAATTGATGTATCAAAAGATTTACCTATAAATGTTGGAATCCAAAGGATAGAACTCATGAAGGTTCCTAAAAAAGTTGTAACTGGTGCTTCAAAAAACCGTTCCTTTATAGATGAAAAATCGCCTTTAAATAAATCAATTATTGTCAATAGCCCAGTCATAAATTGGTGAGCTTGTGGAGTAACCGCTGCATTATCACTACCAATATCTCCAACAGTGCTTACTAATTTTCTTTCGTTTTCAAGTCTTAATCTCTTTTCATCTGAAAGATTCGAAGAGGCAAGTTGAAGTGATTTTACAAGTGTAAGAGCTCTTCCACCTGTATAAGAAAGGAGAGTAAATAGTATATGAGGCATGTTAATTAAAGTAGTAAGCATGTGGCCTTTAGATTGAGTGGCCTTTTCTAATGGTTCAAAAGCAGTCATTGGTGCAAAAGCTATACTTAAAAATGGATAAACTATTTCTATTAGTCTGTTACTACTTTGTTCTGTAGGATTTTTTACTCTATATTCTTCGTGTTCACCGTATGCAGTAGTAATTGGCATTAGGAATGTAGCTGGAATTGCAAATATGCTACTTATTGTCCTGCCTAAAGATCCAACTTTTTTAAAACCATCATCTAAACCAGCTTTAAAAAATACTCCAATAGCTGCTAGCGCTCCTAATCCACATCCAACTGCTAATCTTGCAGTGGTTTTATTTTTTTCACAAGACGGCTCATAAGGAGGTTTTCCTCCGCCTCCATTTTGTGGAGATGCTTGTATGCGAACTACAGTGGATGGACCACCAATTGAATCAACCTTTTCCATTTATTTAATTATGTAATAATAAACTAATAAAACTGCCTAGAATAAACAGCTTTAATACACAAATGTGTATAGAAGAATTGTATAAAAATTAGACATTCAAAGTCTAGAAGGATTTATAAAAAAATTATAAAAAATCATTTTAATTAAGATCTTAACCTTTTGAAAGAAGTTTTAATTACAATTTTTACCTATTTTTCTACACTTGGTTAAGAAAAAAGATTATGATATTGATCTCTGCGCCCGTAGCTCAGTGGATAGAGCAACTGCCTTCTAAGCAGTTGGTCGGACGTTCGAATCGTCTCGGGCGCGAGGGCGCTTGGCGGAATGGCAGACGCGTATGACTTAGGATCATATGGTAACACCGTGTGGGTTCAAGTCCCTCAGCGCCCATGCAGAGAATCAGAAATCAGAAAAAATATTCACGGGTCACTAGCTCAATGGTAGAGCACACGCCTCTTAAGCGTTAGGTTATGGGTTCGAGTCCCTTGTGACCCACCATTTCAGGATTTACGAATTGTCAAGTGGAGATTTTTCCGTAAGCGAAAAATCGGAACGTCGAATTCGCGAGATAACAAAAAAGCAAAGTAAATTGCAAAGGATATAATTCAATATCCGAAGCAATTTACGGAGCGTTATAAAAAAAAGCACACGCCTCTTAAGCGCTAGGCTGTGGGTTCGAGTCCCACAAGACCCAAATTTCAAGAATTAAATCATTATAAATATTGTTTTGAAATATATGGACTATCTATCATAAAATTTAACCCCTTTAAAATTTTTTAGGTTTTTTATCTCTTCATCAGCCACATAAAATCCTATTTTTCTTCTTGGTTTTATTTCAGGTTCAATTAATTTCTTTATAGCTTCAAATACAATTTGGAACTGAGCATCGTATTTTTTCTCCATATTTTCAATTTTAATTTTTAAATCTTTGTGGTTTTCAATCATTTCTCTAAGTTTGGTAAATGTTCGCATGATTTGAATATTTACTTGTATAGCTCTTTTACTATTCAAAACTGTTGATAACATTGCAATGCCTTGTTCAGTAAAAGCATATGGCAAATGTCCTCCTAAGCTCTGTTTTGGAGGTATCACATTTTGTGATACCATGTTTCCTACTTCTTCTTTTGTTAGCTGAAACATAAAATCTTCTGGAAATCTTTCCTTATTTCTTTTAACTTGTTGTCTCAGGGCTATAGGTTTAACTTTATAAAGCTCAGCCAGATCTTTATCCATCATCACCTTTTTGCTACGTAGAAGAAATATCCTTGTTTCAATTGTTTCTATTGGGATTAATGCTGTGCTCATATTATATGGTTTTCTTAGCTGCTGATTTTATATCTTAAAGTCGATGTAGTCAATGATGTAACCAATGGTTACATTAAGCTTCTTGAGCTAGCTTAGGAATATACAAATACCTCTTATGTTCTGTAATTTTGATTCTAACATTTCCCACAAGATCCAACTTTTTTTAATCAATTCTCAAACTTAGATTTAGAAATAAATAGTGAACCTATAAATAAAATTAAAAATAATAAAACTAGTAATATTTGACAAATTAAATACATTGATTAAATTTCCAATTTCTAGAATGACATTCCCATTTTGAAATAAGTAAACTTAGGGATATCTTTAACCAATTAATTTTCTAAGATTGGGATTTGATTTTTTTAATAATAGTTTTGCTTTTTGTAAGTCACATTTCTTGAAATGCATTACTATTGCTGCTTTTGTGTTGCTTTTTGATTTTTTAAATAAAGTAGTAGCTTTGTTAAGCGGTACTTTACAAATATTAGAGATAATCCTGATTGCACGATTAACTAGTTTTTTATTTCTAGGCTGAACATCAATCATTAAGTTATTGTAAACTTTTCCACGTTTTATCATAGTGATTGAACTAATCATATTTAAAATAATTTTTTGTGCTGTGCCAGACTTTAAGCGGCTTGAATCTGAGATTATTTCTTGGTGTATATTTGGCGAGATAGCTGCATTAGCAGTTTTTGAGAGTGTTGAATTTGGATTTGAAGTTATTGCAATTGTAGTTGCTTTAATTTTTTTTGCTTTTTTCATTGCACTAACTGTATATGGTGTTTCTCCACTAGCAGAGATTCCAATTAATACATCATTTTTTAAAAACTTAATTTTTTTTAAATCTTGAATTGCATTTTTTGTGCTATCCTCTGCTCCTTCTTTTGCTTGAAAGATCGCTCTTTTACCACCTGCAATTATTGCTTGAAATGTATTAGTGCTAAAAGTAGGCTTACATTCAGCAGCATCTAAAATTCCAAGTCTCCCACTTGTTCCTGCTCCTATATAAATTACTCTTCCGGTCTTTTCCTTTATCAAATTTATTGCTTTAACAATGCTTGATTTTTGTTTTTTTAATATGTTGATTGTTTTTTGTTCTTCTTTTAAGAAGAGTTCTACCAATTGTTTTATACTCATTAAATCTAAATTGTTTTTATCTTTCATTTTTTAATTCTCAATTCTCAATTATCCTCTTTACCGCCATCTTTGTAATGCTATTAAAAATTGGTCCACAGACAGTATTTCCCCAACCCCCACCAGTTTTTGGATCATCAATTACTACAAGTGCTAAAATCTCAGGATTATCTGCAGGGAGATAGCCAATAAATGAAGCTACAGTGTGGCCAGCCCAATATCCTTTTCCATCAGGTCTAATTTTTTGAGCGGTTCCTGTTTTTCCTGCTACTTCATAATTAGGTACATCTCCTCCAAGATAAGACATTGATTTTAAATTTTCTTTTACACTTTGTTTTAAAAGTGCTGAAATATAATCTGCAATCTCTTGTGAAATTATTTGTTTGCTTTTAATATTATATGGGCTTGGATTAATAAGCTTGTAATCATTATTCCATGTGCCTTTTAGTACATGAGGCTGAGTCCAAGTGCCATGGTTAGAAATTGCAGCTACTGCACAAGCTAGTTGTAATGGTGTTACTGAAACCGCACCTTGACCAAATGCTGTTGTAGCCAAATCAATTTTTTTCCATTTTTTATAATCTAGTAGCAAGCCTTCAGATTCTCCAGTAAGGTCAACATTTGTCTTTTTACCTATCATAAAATTCTTAATTGAGTTATAAAAGATATAAGGTCTCATTGAAAGTCCAACTTGAGCACTTGCTACATTGCTTGATTGTTTGAACAGCTCAAGCAAGTTAATTTGTTGAGGTTTATTTTTATGATGATTTCTAATAATCCTTTTTTCAACCGTAATGCTTCCTGGATCATAAAATATGGATTCTTTTTGAATAGTCATACTTTCTAATGCACTGGAAACAGTAACAATCTTAAAAGTTGACCCAGGTTGATAAATGTCAGTTATTGACCAGTTTTTAATAGCCTTCTCTTTATAAAATTGATTTGGATCAAAATTAGGATAAACAGCCCATGCAAAAACTTCTCCACTTTTTGGTGACAAAACTATAATTGCTCCACGTTCAGCTCTGGATTTTACAATAGCCTTATTTAATTCTTCTTCCGCAAATTCTTGTAAAGCTGAATCTATGGTAAGTATAATATCAGTTCCTTTGGGGAATAAGTATGATTTATTATTAGATATTTTTGTTATTAGGTTTTCATGAAAATGTTCAACCCCATGTTGTCCTTTATGGTCATTGTTTACAAAGCCAATTAAATGAGAAGCCATTCTTTTATGTGGATATGCTCTGGTTACTTTAGGTCTTGTGTATACAAACCTTAAGTTTTCTTTTTGAATTTTATTTGCAATATTTTCACTGATTCCTGAAAACATTTTTGTGTCAATTTTCTGATTTAATTTTATTTTTAATTCAGTAGGATTGACCTTAAGTAAATTTGCTAGTTCTGTGATTTTTTCTTCTGGTATAGAGCTTAAATTTCGTATATTGTTATATAAGTCATAGGTAATCAAGTCTAATGCCAGTAAGATTCCGTTTCTATCTCTAACATCTCCTCTTAGAAAAATTTGTTGTTTAAAAAATTGCTTTTTAGCTTCTGATATTAGTCCTGATGATTTTAATATTTGTAATTTGAATAGCTGTATCCAGACAAGTATAAAAATTAATAATAAAAGACATTGCCATATTTGAAATCTAAGTTTATATCCTAATCTCATCTTAAATTTTGATTATAAACTAAACCTGATATTCTAAAATCCAGAAAATTGGATTGAAGGATATTTATTTAAAGTTAATAGCTTTTTATCCTGATCTTTGTATGAGTATTTAGAATACTTAAGATCTGTTTTTATGCTAAGAACTTCTTTAGAGTCCTTGAGTGAGAAGTTATTTATATTTGAAAATAGTTTACTGTAAGTAGAAACTTCTTGTTCCTTGGCAGTGAGAGTAAGGTTTTTATTTGTTAAACTTTTTGCCAAGCTAATCATTTGAAAATTCTTATTCTGAATTGGTAAATAAATACTTGTGATTCCAATACAAGTAATGGTCATTAAAAGTGAAGATAAAAAAGTAAATCTTAGAGTGTATTTAAGTAAAAGAGGTGAATCAATTCTTAAACCAAAAGGAAGAGTAAATATTTTAGGAATTGTTGGTGCAGTGGTAAATGCATCAACACTATAAGGTGTGTTTAATACAAGAGAACCAAGCATTTGATTTTTTTGAAATTGATATTGGGGCATTTGGTTGTTTTTCAGCTGCTCTTAATTTAGCACTTCTTGATCGTGGGTTCTTTTCTATTTCACTATCAGATGGAGTTATTGGTTTTTTAGTTAGAGGAATTAACTCATTATTATTTTTAATAAATTTTTTTACTATTCTATCCTCTAATGAATGAAAAGATATCACTGTAAGTCGGCTTCCAGGCAAGAGTAGTTCCGGAATAAAACAAAGAAATTTCTCAAGATTTATGAGTTCTTTATTGACCTCAATTCTAATAGCTTGAAAAGTTTTTGTAGCAGGATGAGTCTTAAAACGTTCTTTTGTACTAAAACATTGCAATATTAACTTTGTTAGCTCATTTGTAGTTTTAATAGACCCATATTTTTCTCTACATTTGATAATAGATCTTGCTATTTTCCGTGCATATCTTTCTTCACCATAGTTATATATAATATCTGCTAACTTATTTTCTCTATAGGTATTAATTACCTGATAAGCAGTTAAAGACTGGTTTTGATTCATTCTCATATCAAGAATGCTATTGTACTTAATGCTAAATCCTCTCTTTGGATCATCAAATTGTAATGAGCTTGTACCAAGGTCTAGAAGAACTCCTCCATCAATCTTATCTGTATTCAAACTATTAAGAATATTTTTTAATTCTAAAAAGTTTGAATGGAAAAGATAACAATTATCAAAATGTTTTAATCTTTCCTTAGCAATATTTAATATGTTTTCATCTTGTTCTATTCCTATTAATTTTCCACTATCGTTTAACCTTTTTAGTATTTCAAGACTATGACCTCCCGTACCAACTGTGCAATCAACATATACTCTTCCTTTTTTTATATTTAAAAAGTTAATAACTTCATTAAGTAGTACTGGAACATGCATTTTATATTGCGTTAAGAATTTTTAATAGTACTGCTTTTTGAGTATGAAGTCTGTTTTCAGCCTGCTCATAAATTACTTCTGAGAATTTATTAAAAACACTATTTGTTATTTCTTGCCCTTTATGTGCTGGTAAACAATGCAAAACTATTGCTTTTTTATCAGCATAAGTTAAAAGCTCATCATTAATTTGATATGGGCTAAATATTTTTTTTCGTTTTTGATATTCTTTTTCTTGTCCCATGCTTGTCCATACATCAGTGTATAAAATGTTTGCATTTTTTGCTGCTAATTTTGGATTTTCTGTAAATTCAATTTTTATTTTAGGATTTATTTTTTTTGCAATTTTTAAAAAGTATTTTTGTGGGAAGTAATTAATTGGTGAAGCAATAGAAATATTGATATTTGCTAATGCACATCCAATAAGTAAACTTTGAGCTACATTATTTCCATCTCCTATATAAGCTAGCTTTAAGCCTTGGAATCTTTTAAATATTTCATAAATTGTAAAAAGATCAGAAATTACTTGACAAGGATGTTCATCATTACTTAAGGCATTAATTATTGGGACAGTTGAATATTTACCTAAATCTATTACTTGCTTATGTTCATGAGTTCTAATTACTATTGCGCTAACATATCTGCTAAGTACATTAGCAATGTCTTCTACATTTTCTCTAATTCCAACACTAATTTCATCCATTTTTATAGTGATTACATTTCCACCTAGTTGGTGTATTCCAACTTCAAAGCTTACTCTTGTTCTTAAACTAGGTTTTGCAAAAATCAATGCAATACTTTTATTCAATAATGATTTTGATTTTAATAAAGGCTTTGCTTTTAATTTTTTTGTCAAATTTAAAATTTCATGTAAAGTAGTACCAGATAAATCTGTAATGCTTATAAAATCTTGCTTTTTTGTTTTAATACTTTTCATCTTTATATTTTACATTTTTACATCGTTTGAAATCAATACTAACGTTGCTCCTGGATAATAATAAGAAAGAATTTGTTTGTAAGTAAAGCCTTTCTCTGCAAGTGCTTTTGCGCCCCATTGTGAGAGTCCAAGCCCATGTCCATAACCTCTGCCTGCAAATTTAACAATATTATTTTCAATACTAATATTAAATTTTGAACTTGGAAGATTTAAATATTTTCGAAATTCTTCTCCTCTTATTGTTTTATTATTTGTAGTTCCAGTAATTTTTATCCAAGTAATACGGTTAGAGATGCTTTTTGAAATAGGCAGAATGTTTGTAATTTCACCAAGATTTAAACTACTTAATAGCTTGTTTACTTCTGCAATTTTATAATTTCTGTACCACTTAAAATAAGGTGAGTTGTTATCATAGTCAGGTCTTGGTTGGATGTGAATTGATGGTTTCATGTCCCAGAGATTTTCAATGCTGTCAGTATATCCACCACCACTTGAATGATACAAAGCAATTAAAGGTTTATTTTTAGAATCAACAAGTATAACTCCTCTAGTTTCTTTTACTGCATGGGAAGTTGCTTTTTTTTCTGCTCTTACACCCTTATATACCTGATCTTCTATGCTTGATTCAAGATCATATCCTTTACTTTTTCTTCTTCCTAAATATCCTAAGGCATATGATCTTGCAGCTACTGACTGGGCTTTTAAAACTTCTTTATTCCAAGTATGAGAAATTTCTGATGGAACAACGCTTAATAAGTAATCTTCTAAATCAACGTTATTTACTATAGTAATATTTTTACTCTTGCTGTTTGTTAGGATTAACAGTTCACCTCTGTACCAACTCATATTGCAATAAACTAATCCATCTTTTTTTTGTGAGGTTAATTTAAGAGGTCCAGTAAAAGCACCAATTTTAGTATTGCTTAACTTATTAGTAACACTTATAAATCCATTTATATTTTGAAGTATATAAGACTCAAGTTTTTTTGTTCTTGCAATATCTGTATTTGTAAACAAGTTTCTCAAACTAGCATTTTCGCTTGAGCCTATAGAGACTGTATCTGAAGTTATTAACAATCCAATTTTTATTTCTTTGCATATTGCACTATGTGTAAGTAAAAACAGTATAGTTAATGCAAGGATAAAAGCTATGCTATTTTTACTTGCTATTTTCATTTTCTTATAATTATGCTAAGTAGGATGCTTAAAACAATACTTATAATTATGGATGTTGCAAGGGGAAGATAAAAAGTAAAATTATCCTTTTGTATTAGTATGTCACCTGGTAATTTTCCAAACCCAATCCCGGTTTTACTAAGTAAGTATAAAAGACCACCAAGTAGGATAAGTAATACTCCAAAATATATAAAATATTTTGCTATTGATGTTAAATCCATAAATTAATTACAGCTTTGGGTCCAACAAAGATTTAAATTTCTTGCAGCAGTGGCTTCATCAACTCTACTAACAGGAGTATTATATGGTGCCCCGTTAACAATATTTGGATCCAAGATAACTTCTTTTGCAATTCTTTTCATAACTTCTATAAAATTATCTAGCTCTTCTTTTGATTCTGTTTCTGTAGGTTCAATCATAATTGCTTCTTGAACAACAAGAGGGAAATATATTGTGGGGGAATGTATACCAAAGTCAAGAAGTCTTTTTGCAATTGCTAAAGTACTTACACCTTTTGCTTTTTGTCTTTTTCCAGATAGAACAAATTCATGCATACAGTCTACATCATAAGGAAGATCATAATCATTTTTTAGTTTTTCCTTTAAATAATTTGCATTAAGCATGGCATCTTTGCTTACTTGGTTTAAACCTTCTTTACCATTAGCTAAGATGTATGCTAATGCTCTAACAAACATTCCAAAATTACCATAGAAGGCTTTTACTTTTCCAATAGAATCTTTTTTATCATAATCCCAGAAAAATTTACCATTGTTATTTTTAGTTAGTGTTGGTATTGGTAAAAATGGCTCTAACTTTTCATTACAACAAACAACACCTGCTCCTGGACCACCACCGCCATGAGGAGTAGAAAATGTTTTGTGTAAATTTAAGTGGCATACATCAAATCCCATGTCACCAGGTCTGGCAATTCCCATAATTGCATTTAAGTTTGCTCCATCGTAGTATAAAAGCCCTCCTGCAGTGTGAACCATTTTACTAATAGCAAGTATGTTTTCTTCAAAAATCCCAAGTGTATTTGGATTAGTTAACATTATTGCTGCAACTGTATCATCAAGATTTTTTCTTAAAATATCTATATCTACTTGCCCTTTGTTATTTGATTTTAGTTCTACTACTTTAAATCCACACATGCTAGCTGATGCAGGATTAGTACCATGAGCTGTATCAGGTACTAAAACCTTATTTCTTTTTTTATTGTTTTGATTTTCAAAAAATTTTTTTATCATTAAAAGCCCGGTTAACTCTCCATGTGCGCCTGCAGCTGGTTGTAAAGTAATAGCTTTAAATCCGCCTATTTCTTTTAAGTACTCACTAAGAACAAACATTATTTCAAGTGCACCTTGAACTTGTGAGGCGGGTTGCTTAGGATGAAGAGTTGTTAGGTCTTCAAATCTTGAAATTATTTCATTTAACTTTGGATTGTATTTCATTGTGCATGAACCTAATGGGTAAAATCCTTTGTCAATAGAAAAATTTTTGTTTGCAAGTTCTGAGAAATGTCTAGTTAAATCTAATTCTGAGACTTCAGGAAGATTTAAACTGCTCTGACGGATAAAACTTTTTGGAATATATTGCGATATTTCAGAAGGTTCATCTATACTTGGGAGGTTTGCTGATATCCTTCCTTTTTTAGATTTTTCAAATATTACTTTTGTCATTTCATTTCATTTTAGTTTAGTTGATTTTATTTGATATGAGCAAGGCGTGAAAAAAGACCCTTAATAGAGAGCGTAATACGCATTTATATATGACTTTTTTGAGAAAAATTGTTATTTATTCTATTTAATTGAGAATATTTTGCAGTAGAATTGTTTTTGTTGAGAAATTTATGCAACAAATATCAATGGAAATAATGGCAAGACAAGTATTTAGTCAAAATGGATATGCAATTCCAAGTGAAAAAAATTTTCCAAATAAAAAAAATATAACTTCAAATGATCATGCTGCAGATCTAAGCAATGTTTGCTATAGAGAGATAAATAAATTTCCTATAAGTCCAGGAATAGCAGCAGCTGGAATTGAAGTAGTTGGTGCAACAGCTCTTTGGAAATGTTTTCCTGGGCCTGCAACATGGGTTAATATGCTTACTACAGCTGCTGAAACTGTAAGTGTATTAATTTCAAGTTTTAAGTTTGATAAAAAAACAAAAGATGGGGTACTAGCCTGGTTTCAAGTTTTGTCAGGAATTTCTGGTTATGCTGGTACTGCTAAAGAGATATTTCTTGAAGAGAAAGAAAATAATTTTAACGATGTAGCGTTTTTAAATAAGTTATTTTTAAGCACAGCCTCATTATTAAATGTTTTTACAATGTTCTCAGGAGCAATTGAAAAGAGCATGCTATCAATGGTCTCCTGGAATAAAAATGAGAATGAAAGAGAAGTTAACGGGAGTGAGTATAGAACTAGCCTTACTACAGCATTAAGTGACAGAAGGTGTAGTGTTGAATGGTCCGTCATGTCTCTATTACCATGGCTTTCTGATATTCAAACTTTTAATTTAGGTAAAATCTTTAAATATGGACTTGATATCTTTATGCCTTACCAAGCAATAAGAGAAGGACTTGATACCTTTGTTGATAATCCAGATACAATGCTACTTCGAGAAGACATTTCACATAACTCATTTGTAAAAAGCTTTTTAAAAAACTTTGTTAATCCGTTAAAACTCTTTTCTGAAAGTAAGAAGAATTCAGCAGAAGAGACAGAAAATAAATATAAATTATGTCGACCATTTAATTATTTTTTAAAATTTTTAATCGGAACTGAAGGTGATCAAGGTGGTGCAGGACGAAATGGAATTAGAAATTATTTTCTTAAGCCATTGTTTAGATTCTTTGGTTGTAAAACTCTACCTGATTATTTCCTAGATAAAGATGAAAACATAGTAGTTGTTTTTTCTAGACAGAAACAACAAGAAACTTCCAGTGCTGATAAGGTAGCTGAACAAGAGAAAGCTCTTCCAGAACCTGCGCGAGAGCTTGTCAAAAGTTAATATCTATAGTGAGCAAATGCTTTGTTTGCTTCTGCCATTTTATGTGTGTCTTCCCGCAACTTTGAAAATTAATCTCGAGAAAAGGCGTAATTCTTGAAAATATTAAAGTTTAAACAAAAATAGATGGCCTACATATTAATTCCTGGCATTGGTAGTTGTAATTGCTTAAAGGCATACTCTGTTCCACCAACTGG
>JACPSL010000014.1 GCA_016193285.1 Candidatus Melainabacteria bacterium | reverse complement strand
TTTATTTTCCAGTAATTCCTCAATATGGTTATTTCAAATGGCCTACAGAAAAATCTATTTTTCAGACCTAAAATGCTTTATTTGATCCCAATTCTGCATTCTACGAAAAAAATTAATTGTTAAGTTTTAAACTTGCGACAAGACATTGGAAAAGTAAAAATTGTAAGTGGAATATCTATTAATGAAATAAAACCACTTTTTTAATTTTAAGTTAATATTTTTGAAGCTCTGGTTTCCATTCATCTAAAATAGCACCTTCAACTGGACAAGCTGCTAAACAAGCCCCACAATCAATGCAGGTTTCATTATCAATATATGTATAATCTGTGTTTTTTGTATTTTTCTTTTTTTGTTTAGATGCTGAATCCTCTACCCAATGTATACAATCAACGGGACAAACTGGTATACAATCTGACTTTCCTTCACAAACATCACTTACAATCGTATATGACATTTTTCTCTCCTGTTTTTTTTCTTAGTAGCCACTATTAATAATAACCACACAAGCTAATTTTTGGTCAGAATATAAAAAAATTATAAAGATCAATAAACTACTGTTTAATGTTTAATTAACCAATTGTAATGTAGAATAACATCAACAATATTAAAAAGATAAGGTTTTTAGTTACAAATATATGATAAAAATTAAAACATAATGAACAGAAGGCTGATTAGCTAATTTTCATTTTATAAATATAATAGAGAGATAAAGAAAATGAACTTAAAGAAGGAGTTAATAAAAAAATGGCAAAAGTAGTTGGAATAGATTTAGGAACTACAAATTCTGTTGTGGCAGTAATAGAAGGTGGAAAACCTACAGTAATTCCAAATGCTGAAGGTAGCAGAACAACCCCTTCTGTTGTTGGTTTTTTAAAAAGCGGTGAAAGAGTTGTAGGACAAATTGCAAAAAGGCAAAGAGAATTAAATCCTGATAAGACAGTATCAAGTATAAAGAGATTCATGGGTCATACATATGAAGAGACAGAACAAGAAAGAAAATCTTTTACATATAAAACAAAAAAAGGAAAAGATAATGCTGTAGTAGTAGAAATAGAAGAAAAAGGATATACACCACAAGAAATATCTGCAATGATTTTAAGAAAGCTTAAAGAAGATGCTGAAAAATATATTGGAGAAAAAGTAACAGCTGCTGTAATTACAGTACCAGCATATTTTAATGACAGCCAAAGACAAGCTACAAAAGATGCTGGAACAATAGCTGGTTTGGATGTTTTAAGAATTATAAACGAACCAACTGCAGCTGCATTAGCTTATGGACTTGACAAAAAAGCAGATGAAACAATACTTGTATTTGACTTGGGTGGCGGAACTTTTGACGTAAGTATCCTTGAAGTTGGAGATGGAGTTTTTGAAGTTAAAGCAACAAGCGGTGACTCAAGATTAGGCGGAGATGATTTTGATCATAAAGTAGTAAATTGGATTGCAGATGAATTTCAAAAACTAGAAGGAATTAATCTTAGAAAAGACAGACAAGCACTTCAAAGACTTACTGAAGCAGCTGAAAAAGCAAAGATAGAGCTTTCATCTTTAATGGAAACAACAATAAGTCTTCCATTTATAACAGCTGATCAAAACGGGCCAAAACATTTAGAAATGAAATTAACAAGAGCTAAGTTTGAAGATCTTTGTCATGATTTATTTGAAAGAGTTAGAGGTCCAGTAAAAAGAGCTCTTGAAGATGCAAAATTAAGCACAGGACAAATTGATGAGGTGGTTTTAGTTGGTGGTTGTACAAGAATTCCTAAAGTAATAAATTTAGTTAAGGAACTAACAACTAAAGAACCAAACCAAGGAGTAAATCCAGATGAAGTGGTTGCTGTTGGTGCAGCTATTCAAGCCGGGGTTTTAGCAGGAGAAGTTAAAGATATTGTTTTATTAGATGTAACACCTCTTAGCCTTGGAATTGAAACTTTAGGTGGAGTATTTACAAAGCTAATTGATAGGAACACTACTATTCCTACACGCAAATCAGAAATTTTTAGTACAGCAGATGACAATCAAACAAGAGTTGATATTAAAGTTTATCAAGGAGAAAGACCAATTGCGTCTGACAATAAGCTTCTTGGCGACTTTCACTTAGAAGGGATACCACCAGCACCAAGAGGGATTCCAAAAATTGAAGTTACATTTGACATTGATGCCAATGGCATTTTAAGTGTAACTGCAAAAGATCAAGCAACTTCAAAAGAACAAAAAATTACAATTACAGCTTCAACAAATTTAACTAAAGATGAAATTGACAGAATGGTAAAAACTGCTGAATCCAACGCACAAGAGGATCAAAAGAAAAGAGAAGAAATTGAAGAAAGAAATAAAGCTGATAGCTTGGTTTACAGTGTTGAAAGACAGTTATCAGAATTAAAAGACAATGCCCCACTGGCTGAAAAAGCAAAAGTCGAGCAACTCTTAAATGAACTTAGACAAACACTTAAAGACAAGGGCAATATAAGTAAAATTAAAAGTTTAACAAAAGATTTACAAGAAGCTGCTTACGAGCTAGCTACAAAAGCATCACAAGCATCGCAAAAATCTCAAAGCACCCCAAGTGATCAAGAACCTGTTGGAGCCAAGAAATCATCAACTTCTTCATCAGATGATGAAATTATAGATGCAGAATTTAAACCTAGCAATTAATGTGAGTACACATAAAAAGTTATTTTTACTTACAACATTTACACTTGTCATTTCTTTATTTGCAGTTTATAAGTCTTATTCTCAGACTTCACAATCTTTGCCGCCTGAATTTGCTAACTTATCAGTAAACTCCAGAGCTATTGAAAAAAAGTTTGATTTTATAGTAGATAAAAATTCAAGTAATATTACCCAGAATCTAAACTTAGACAAAACAGGAGTTATATTGCATCTGCAAACATCTCCTAAAATTAAAGACAATAATACAAAACTAAAACTACTCTCAAGTGACAATGAGTTAATTGATGTACTTACATTTAAAGATACCCAAGGTTTTTTTAATCTAATAGATCCATCCAAAAGCTATTCAATCCTACAAGAAATTATGTCAGATTGTAATGAGTTAATTAAAAAATTTAATTTAAATCAAGAAAATACCATATGCCCAGATAGTCAAACATATAAGTTACTTGAAAACATAATGATAACTACAGACACAAGTTTTAAAATAAATTTATTTACACCAATTGAATTTTATAAAGTGAATCTCTCACTGCCTAACAACCTGCAAAAGTTAGATAGTGATTTTAAAACAGTTGGAATTAAAAACAATGAAGCAAGTATAAACACCATAAATCTTGCCAATCTTTTAATGAGTGGAGAATTTTGTTTCGTAAGTAGCACAAAAGTTAAAAATCCAATCAAATCTACAGATTGTTTTTTTAGCAATAAAAATATTCAAGTTATTACTTCTTTCTTCCCAAATAACAAAGATAACCTATCTCAAAATCTTGAACTTGTTTTCCCCTATATTTTTAACACCTTTAATAAACAAAACCATGAATATTTACTTAAATATAATGAAAATTTTCAAGGCTCAAATGAACCACAAGAAGTCAATAAAGACTCAAAAGATAAATTATTTTTAGAAAGCTACAACTTTAATTTAGTAACAAACCTTGGCCGAATACTTACTCCAAAGACAAGAGTTAAAAAAAATATTTATAGTTTAAACAATTCTATAGCTCTTGATCAGATTTTAAATAAAATTACTTTTAACATTCCACAAGAAAAATTAGAAGCAATTATTAATCCATTTACTGATACTTCTATTGATAGTGTTTTAACTAAACTAATTTTAAATAGTCAAAACTCTTTTTCTCTTTCAATAGACAACAACATAGTTCCTAAAGACTTACTTGATCCAGAGATTAAAAAACAAACAACCCAAAATAATTTACAAATATCTCTTTTCTTACCAGCTAATATATTTGACCTAATACTAAATAGAATATATTCGTCAGTAGAACAAACCAAAGCACCAAGTGTAGACGAAAAAGGGAAACCAATTGAAGTTGTTAATGATAAATCACGAGCAGATTTACAATTTTCAAAAAGCTTTGAAGGAATAGATCTCACACAACCAAATGCAAACATAACTCTAGATATCAATCCAGTTACACAAATACTAAATGATAAAGACTTTATAAATCAATTACCAATAACAGGTTTTTTAATCCCTCCTGATTTTAGGCCAGTAATTGAAGAAAATTACAGAGCAACAATAAGTTTTTCTATGACACTTAATCTTAAAAACAACAATATCCTTCAAATTAATTACTCAGATCTAAAAACAAAAGATGAATCCAAGTTTGTTAATTTCTTTAGTTTTAAGTTTCTACCACAAGGTAAATATCAAGCTAGTATAAAATTTGACGGTAATAGAGGTGCATTCTTTAAAAATGCCGGAGTGATTAAAGAAATAGCAAATAAAGCTTTATGATGGTAATTTGTAAGAAGTCAACAATAAGTATAATTAGTCTATATGATAATACTTTCAAGAAATTTAACATAAATATTAAAAAAAATTTAAATATGAGTGCAATGTAAAAAATTAATTGCATTATTTATGTAAGAAAAAGAAAGAGTTTTGTAAATTATGAAAACAGTTAATGTTACTAATTTAATTCGTCAAAGGACACTGCTAGGATGTCATTTTAGGCAAGAGGAACCGGAAACTCCTTTGGTAGCAGATAGCAGCGCTGAAAAAGCTTCTGGTGGGCCTGTAGGTGAACCAACTTCAGGCATTGTAGCAACAGTAACAAAAATTAAAGGAGATGATACATCAATAACTATAAAATCACCAGGGTCTATTACGGATAAATCAATTCCAGAACGATTACTTCAACTGACAACAGAACTTAATGGCATACTTAGGGTACATCAAAGAGGCAGATATGGTTTTGCATTAATTGAAGTTCCTGAAAGATCTACTGATGAACCTGCTTTTGCTTCTATTGTTTATGGTGACCTTATATTCGCTGAACAAGACTCAGTATATGAGGAGGAGTCAGATTGTTTCGATAAAAGAATTTCAGCTCTTTATCCTGGTAGAATTTCTAACCATTTTACTTTTTTAGGTGCACCAATAGACGAAATATTGAGATGGATTAGTCCATTAGAAACAGCTTTACCTACTAGCTTAGAAATTGGACAGCTGCTGTTGAATGGTAGAGTAGTTGAAGCTAAGAATGCACACCGACTTTTGTTAAATCAGTATCAAGAAACTCAAGTTAGAAACACAAAACAAGGTGCTGCACTTCAAGAAGCTCTTGAAGAGCTAAAAGATTCGAAAGAGGAACTAGCTACTATTTACACATTTAAGACTTACAAACAAGAGATGGCTACTATTCTAGAAAATTCTATACCAGTCCTTACTCAGTGTGGCTATCTACTAGACCCACCACCTGTAAGGTGTAGAGAAACATTTTTTACCAGAGAATACAACAAACTAGTAGCCGCTAGTAAGGAATTTTATAATTCAATTTATGACGGCATAACTTACCGAAGAAAGGAGGGAAGATCTGATTTAGAAAGATTACTATATAGTAAGGAAGATTTTCCAGACGACCCAGAAAAATATTTCACCTTTCAAAAAGACCATAAAGCAATCGGCCCATTGCAGTACCCTTGTTTTACACAGATGGAATTCTGCGCTCTAGCAATAAAAAATGTTCTTTTTAAGAACAAAGAACAAGCAAGCCAGAATGAAGAACATCTACGAAATTACATATCTTGTCCAAACGCACTGCAAACACACCCTTTTCGCACTCTTCTAAACACCACAAAAATGAGAACAAGAAGAGTGCAAGTGTTCCTTATACACCTTAAGTATGGTTTAGCTATTTCTTACGATCCAGATCTTCTAAAGAGAGTAACTAAGGTAACACAAAAAGAGATAGATGATTTGCTCTGGCTTCCAAGCTTAAGGCTTATAAACAACCTTGAAAAGGAGTATAAGCATAAGTAAAGTATAGGAAGAATCTCTTGAAGTAGTTACAGGCAGGTTTAATAAAATATGTTTTATAGTATTATCTCTTAGTTAAAACCAATCAAACTTAGCAAGGAATTTATTAATGATTATCATAATGGAGCCTGAAGCAAGCCAAGAACAAATTCAAAATGTTATTGATCATGTTTGTGCTCTTGGCATGAAGACAATAATTAATAAAGGTGTTATCCAAACGGTCATTGCTGCAATAGGTGAGACTTCAAAATATTCTACTGATCAATTTGAAATATTAGATGGGGTAAGAAAGGTTGAAAGAATTCAGGTTCCTTTTAAACTTGTAAGCAGAGACAGTCACTACAGTGATACAGTAGTAACTCTTGGAAAGAATGTAAAAATTGGAGGAGATAATTCACCAGTAATTATTGCAGGACCCTGCAGTGTAGAAAACCAGGAAAATCTTCTAGCTATAGCAAAAGTTGTGAAAGAATGTGGCGCCAAAATGCTTCGTGGAGGTGCATTCAAGCCACGAACCGGTCCAAGAGCTTTTGAAGGATTAGGGAAATTAGGTCTTGAATTTTTAGACATAGCCAGAAAAGAAACTGGACTAAAAGTAGTTACAGAAGTAATGGATGCTAGGGATTTAGATTTAGTAGCTGAGTTTACTGACATGCTTCAAATTGGAGCAAGAAACATGCAAAACTTTACCTTATTAAATGAAGTTGGCAGGATAAATAAACCAGTACTTTTAAAAAGAGGTTTGTCAGCTACGATTGAAGAATGGTTATTAGCAGCTGAAAGAATTATGGATAAAGGAAATGAGCAGATTGTAATGTGTGAAAGAGGCATAAGAACTTTTGACAATAAGTACACAAGAAATACAGCTGACATAGCAGCAATTCCAGTAATTAAAAAGCTATCACATCTTCCTATTATTTTTGACCCAAGCCATGCTACTGGTAAATGGCATTTAGTTCCTATTCTTGCAAAAGCTGCAATCGTAGCAGGTGCTCATGGCTTGATAATCGAGGTTCATCCTAATCCTGAAAAAGCTTTGTCCGATGGAGCACAAACACTTAATTTTGAGAACTTTAGAAAACTTACACAAGATATAAACAAATTGTTAGAAGTAATAAATTATGGGAAAATTTTAAGTTAATTTTTCTGGCCTTGCAAGAGATGTTCTACTGCTGGAGCCAGGTCTTCACGCAAGTTTAAAACTTAACAATTAATTTTTTTCGTAGAATGCAGAATTGGGATCAAATAAAGCATTTTAGGTCTGAAAAATAGATTTTTCTGTAGGCCATTTGAAATAACCATATTGAGGAATTACTGGAAAATAAAGA
>JACPSL010000013.1 GCA_016193285.1 Candidatus Melainabacteria bacterium | reverse complement strand
CTATACTTTTTGGTAGAAAGTTTATCTGTTCTCTGTTACCGCATATTAGTGCCATCTCGTTAACTCCTATCTTTTCTTACACCTATTAAATTTTAATCCTTGATTCTAATAAAATCTTCCTTTATGACACAGTCTGAATGCCATCACAAAATTCTTATGTCTATCCATACTCCCATTGCCAACATTCTTATATAAAAATCAGCAAACCCAACCATAAAAAGACTTGTCCATGCCCAAAACATATGATGTTCATTCATACAGCTAACTTTTTTATATATCTTGTGTTGACATCCACATTTAAAAGAATCTTTATAACCCCCGATTAAATGCCTGAAGGAGTGACAAGATAATGAATACATTGTAAGTAAAAAAGTGCTTGCAAATAAAATGACAGTACCAATACCAATTCCAAACTGTCCGTTAAAATCAAATGCTTTAATTACATCATGCCATAAAAAAAACAAAAGAGCTGTTGCACCTAATAAAAAATACCTGTGAATATTTTGAAGAATTAAAGGAAAGATTGTTTCACCGCTATATTTCCTATAGCCTTCAGATACAGCACATGCTGGTGGATCCATAAGATAAGAACGATAATAAGCTTTCCTATAATAATAGCAAGTTAGTCGAAATCCAGCAGGAATCCACAGAATCAAAAAAGCTGGTGAGAATTTCCACCAATCAAAAATAATCAAAGGCGAGTAAAACGGCGATAGATAAGGACCATATTCGTAATACTTTCCCTGAAATGCTGCCCATGTAGCATAAACTATAAAGCAACTTAAGCCAATAAAATAAATTAATGGCTCAAACCACCAAAAATCTTTTCTTTGAGTCAAAGCAAATTTATTTTTTGGTTTTTCTAAAACTGAAATAGCCATATAAAAAGTAATTTTTTAAACGCATTTGCTATTGTAGCATCTGTCCGATTTACTCGGCAGATGCGATCAAATTAAAGGATCGACCTCAGGAAACTTCAGCTTGTCTGAAGTTAAATAAAAATAAACCGAAATTATTCTACTAATAAATTCCAAATTTTTCCACTCTAATTTTTGTGCCTGCAATATTAGCTGCTGTTAAACCTACTCCCATTAAAGCTGAATCAATCAATATACTAAGCCAGTAATTTTTCATCTGAGCTTTCATTGTTTTTGATATCATATCAATTTTTATTTCATCATCCTCATTTTCAGCTTGCTTTAACTCTGTCTCTAGCATTGCAAGATTTTTTACTTTTTTAATTCCTAATTCTTTAGGTGAATTATGATCAATAATTTGAGTATCATATTTCTTATCATGTTTGTCAGAAAGTTTAAAGTTTACCCATTCAACTCCAAAAAACATAGTAGGCCAAAATACTGATAATCTTAAACATCTTTCAATAAATTCATTTAATGATCTTGATGCAAGAAGGAAACCACAATCCCCGCCAAATAAAAATGTACCTGCCAAATTTAATCTTTGAGCATAAATTGCTTTATAATAATCAAACTGTTTAATATGTTTTTTAACAAAGCTTAAAAATTTACTCTCCTTTAGTTCAGAATCAAAGCTTGTTGCTGCTTTTTGAACTTGATTTGAATACCAATTACTTCCAAATACTGTAGGTAAAATCCCAAGTCCAAATTTTATATATTTTGTCTTCTCGTGAAAGCTTGCACTTTCTTCTTGCTGAGACTCACTTAGTAAATCAGTCTCACCTGTATATCCAACAACACCCAATAAACTTTTTGAAAACCATACTTGTACCCAGGGAACTAAATAAGTTAAAAGTCCAGAATACAATATATCTTTTTTTACTACATTTGTTTTTGCTTTTACTATTTTTTGTTTAAATTCTTCTAACTTTTGTTCATGCTTGTCTACATCATCACCTAAAATTTCGTTTACTTTTTCTTGCCCTTCCATAGCAATTAATTTTTGTTTAAATTCTTCATTACCTTCTTTTGTTCTTTTCTCAGGAATTAGGTCTTCAAATTGATTATAAAAAAGCTTTTTAAAATTTTCAGGTAACCCGGATTTTTTAGCTGCTAGTTTATTTAAAATTGGAATAAATAATAAAGGAATAAAAAAAGAAGTTACAAGAAATAATGTTATTCTAAAAGCAACTTCTACAGCTGTTTTCCAATTCCTTCCAACAAGTTCAGTAAGAGTACAAGGAATATCTGCTCCAAGGAGTTCAATTGTTGCTCTGTTTAAAATTGTATTATTTTGAATCTCACGAGTTGCTTTGTATAATTTGCTACTCATATATGAGTTTGCTTTAGCTAAAGATTGAGTAGCAAATGTTACACCATTAGTACCAATAGTCATTTTAAAATCCTCAAATAATATACTGTTATAGGCTCTACAATTTTAGCAACTTTCAATGTGTATTGATTTAATGGTAAAACAAAATAAATCTTATAAATCTAAAAACAAAAATTAATATAAAATTAAAAAGCAGAAAAATTGTTTATAGTAAGTTAAGGGTAATGATAAGGAAGGAAATATAAAGAGAGGAAGAGTGTCCGAGTGGTTGAAGGAGGCAGTCTTGAAAACTGTTGATGGCGTAAGTCATCCGGGGGTTCGAATCCCTCCTCTTCCGTTTTGTTTTTTGTCAACTAAGGGTAAAATATAAAAGAGGTAAATTAATGGCTTTCAAAGGAAAAGGCAAATATATTGGTGAAGGAAAAATTCAATTTGAAGGAGACATAAAATTACCTCCTAATACTGAGGTTTTTTTCGTACTTGAAGAGGCTAAAAATATAAGCAATGAAGATAGTGATTTATTTGGCACTTTAAGAGGTAACAAAGAAATAAATGACTCTGTAGAATATATTAATAATCTTAGAAAAAAATCATCTTATAACAATTCAGGGGGGTTAAAAACCATACAAGAGTTAGAAAAAGAGTTTGATGAGTGGAATCCTAATGCAGAGTAGTTTTCTACTTAATAGCAACATATTTATTGATTACTTAAAAGGATTGGACTATTCAAAAGAATTTATTACTAAAAATAAAAAAACTATTTATTACTGTGATATAAATGAAAAAGAACTAATACCACTAGGTACAAAAATTAAGAAAAAGAAAGAAGTGAAAAAATTTTTATCTAACTTTAATAGAATTCCAATTAAAGCTGATAAAAGAGTTTTTGACATTTATGCAAACTTGGTGAAGAAACATGATTATCTAAATGTACATAAATATGATGGCTTGTTAGCTTCTTTAGCTATTCTTAAAAATCTAACACTTGTAACTAGGAACAAAAAACATTTTAAACCAATTGAAGAATTAAAAACAAGAATATTTATAGAAGTAGGAGAAGAAATTGTTAAAATTACTTCTTAGAAAAGTTTGATAAATGCCAATTACGCTTCTTAACGGAATTAAAGTATTAGATCTCAGCAGACTATTGCCAGGTCCAATGTGTACTTTACATTTAGCAGATATGGGAGCAGAAGTTATAAAAATAGAAGAGCCTAAAAAAGGAGATTATAGCCGCTTTATTCCACCTATACAAAAAATTAATTCTAACTTTTTCTTAGCACTAAATAGAAATAAATATTCTATGACTTTAGATCTTACTAAAGAAGAAGGGAAAAATATTTTTTTAAAATTGTTAAAAACTACAGATGTAGTTATAGAAAGTTTTAGACCTGGAGTAACTAAAAAGTTAGGCATTGATTACAGTGTTGTTAAAAAAGAAAATCCAAAAGTAGTTTATTGTTCTATTACTGGTTATGGACAAACTGGACCATATCGCGACAAAGCAGGCCATGATTTAAATTATTGTTCTTACTTGGGTATTATTAGAGAACCTTCTATACCAGGTTTTCAGATAGCAGATATTGTTGGCGGTGCACTTAATGCTACTATGGGCATTTTAGCTGCATTGGTATATAAGAAAACTACTGGACAAGGTCAATATCTAGATGTGTCTATGATGGATGGAACACTAGCACACCAGGCTACAGAATTATCAAGCCTGAGATCTCTGAATGAAAAAGATGAAAATATTTCTAATACAGATTTATTAACCGGAAAAGTGCCTTGTTATAATATCTACAAAACAGCTGATGAAAGATTTTTAGCTATTGCTGCTATTGAGCTTAAGTTTTGGAGAATCTTTTGTGAGACTATTAATAGAAAGGATTTAATACCTCATCACATGGTTACTGGGGATAAAGCAGCAAAAGTTAAAGATGAACTAACTAAAATATTTAAAACTAAAACTCTTAATGAATGGATAGAATATTTTAAGAATGTTGATTGCTGTGTGTCACCAGTATTAACTTTCAAGGAAGCTGTAATAAATGAACAAATTAAAGCAAGAAATATGTTTCTTACTGAAGAACACCCAATTGAAGGTAAAGTAACTCAATTTGGTTTTCCTATTAAGTTTAGTGATTTTAACTTTGATATAGAAAAGCATGCACCAATGCTTGGAGAAGATACAGAGAAGATGCTAAAAGGTTTAGGATATTCAGATGATGAAATAAAAAATCTTAAACTAGAAGGAGTAATTTGAGTTTTGTTTTACTTTCTTTTACTCGTCGTTCATGGGCAGAACCATGGAAAGTAAAAGTTGTTGAGTCGTTGAAGATGACTACACGTGCTGAACGTGAAAGTGCTATAGTTCTTGCAGGTTTTAATACATTTCTCCTACGCTCAGAAGATGTCTATATCGACTTGCTTACAGATAGTGGCACAAGTGCAATGAGTGACTGGCAATGGGCAGGCATGATGCTAGGAGATGAAGCTTATGCAGGCAGTAAGAATTTTTATCATCTTGAAGAAACAATACAAAAATATTACGGCTATCGTTATATAGTTCCAACACATCAAGGACGTGGTGCTGAACATATTTTATCTCGCATGTTAATTAAACCAGGTGATATTATCCCTGGTAATATGTACTTTACAACAACACGCCTTCACCAGGAATTAGCAGGTGGAACATTTATAGATGTTATTATTTCTTGCGCACATAATCCAAGTAATGAACACCCATTTAAGGGGAACGTAGATCTAGAAGTCTTAGAAAAATTAATTCATAAAGTAGGTAGAGAACGTATTCCTTATATTAGTCTTGCAGCAACAGTAAATATGGCAGGAGGTCAACCTATCTCAATGGCAAACCTCAAAGCAGTACGTGAACTTACAACTAAGCATGGTATTCCAATAATGCTTGATGCTACAAGAGCTGTAGAGAATGCTTATTTTATAAAACAACGTGAGGATGGATATCAAGATAAGTCTGTAGCTGATATTTTAAAAGAGTTTTGTTCTTATACTGATGGTTGCACAATGAGCGGGAAAAAAGATGCACTTGTAAATATTGGCGGCTGGCTAGCATTAAATGATGCTCATCTTTATGAAGAAGCACGTAATCTTGTAGTTGTCTATGAAGGATTACATACATATGGTGGTATGGCTGGACGTGATATGGAAGCAATGGCGCGTGGCATTGTAGAGTCCATCCAAGATGATCACATTCGTGCTCGTGTTGGGCAGGTTGAATATCTTGGAAAAAAATTAATTGATTGGGGTATTCCAATTGTTCGTCCAATTGGTGGGCATGCAGTTTATCTAGATGCTAAAAAGTTTTACCCTCACATTCCTCAAGACGAATTTCCTGCACAAACTTTAGCTTGTGAACTTTATATAGACTCCGGAGTACGTGCAATGGAAAGAGGTATTGTCTCAGCAGGCCGGGATAAAACAACAGGCAAGCATTGTTTTCCTCTCCTTGAGCTTGTACGACTAACTATCCCTCGCAGGGTTTACACACAAGCACATATGGATGTTACTAGTGAATCAGTTGCAACTGTTTACAACAATCGTAAAAAAGTACGTGGACTAAAGATGATCTATGAACCAAAATATTTACGTTTTTTCCAAGCAAAATTTGAAAGATTGTAAAAAGATCTACTATACAATTTCTGGTATCTCAAATGATATTTGAGTTCCTTTTCCAACCTCACGCAACTTTGAAAATTAATCTCGAGAAAAGGCGTAATTCTTGAAAATATTAAAGTTTAAACAAAAATAGATGGCCTACATATTAATTCCTGGCATTGGTAGTTGTAATTGCTTAAAGGCATACTCTGTTCCACCAACTGG
>JACPSL010000012.1 GCA_016193285.1 Candidatus Melainabacteria bacterium | reverse complement strand
CCAGTTGGTGGAACAGAGTATGCCTTTAAGCAATTACAACTACCAATGCCAGGAATTAATATGTAGGCCATCTATTTTTGTTTAAACTTTAATATTTTCAAGAATTACGCCTTTTCTCGAGATTAATTTTCAAAGTTGCGCTAAATAAAAATTAAATTGCTAAAAGGCAAATATTTTTTTTATTTGCAATTTCAATTAATTTTTCTTTGTTTGAAACAATTGTCTTATTTGCTTCAAATGCTAGGACTGAACCTTTATAATCTGCTATTGTTTCAATTGTTTTTTCGCCAACAGCTGGAATATCAAAACGCTCATCTTGATTAGACTTGGAGACTTTTATAACAATTGCACCTGATTTAGCAAGCTCACACCCTCTTTTAATTGCTTCATCAGTTCCTTCAATAGCTTCAATTGCTAAAATCATTTTATTCTTTACAACAACAGTCTGACCAATATCTAAACTAGCGACTTTTTTTGCAACATCATATCCATAATCAATATCGACACGTTCTTCTAAAGTAGGTTTCCTTTTGCTTAAAATTTCTTTTTCAAGAAATAAATTTTTTAAAAACATTGTTTGTGGCAAAATAGTTATATTATGTTTGTTTAATAAATCAACTATTCCTCCATGAATAGAATCATCATTAAAGTTTGATAGCTTAGATAAATTTTTAATTGCAATCCAGTCAAGCTTATGAACATTTCTAAGCAAATCAATTTTAGGAACTTTGCCAATAAATACAACCTGATCAATCATTTCTCTTTTAATGAAATTAATCATTTTTGAAACTTCACCAGGTGAAAATCTACAAACCTTATCACAAATATCTTCTAGTCTATGTTTTGCTTCATCAGTTATTGCAATAGCGCAGGTTTCAAAACCTTGCTTGCAAGCTGATTCTGCAAGGAGTGAAGTTAATTCACCATTTCCAGCTACTATTGCTAGTTTGTTGTTTGGCATACGTTTATAGATTATAGCGTGACTAAGAACATATTAACAAATTGGGTTTCTTAAAACAAACATCTTAAACCTTCTCTTAATTCATGAGACGGCATTCTTTTGTTAGATATCAGTGCTCTGAGCAAAAACATTACGGTACGTATCTCTGCTAACTGTGTTTTTAACTGTTTATCCTGTGGAAATAAAAAACCAGACGACTCGCTTCTGCGTTCACGCTTAAGAAAGTTTAATTCTTTACTTAACTTATGGACTTCTTCTTTTGTCAACACAGAACTTGAATCAATCTTTCTGAATAATGATCTAAGTCTGCTAAACAGAGAATACATTCTTGCATCAACTTCACATTTATCATTAAAATAATTTTTTAGATCTGATATCTCAAAAGAGGACTGTGCTTTTACAGATGCTAGTTGTGAGTTTGCATAATCTTCCATCAGTGATCTGGCTTTTTGAGCATGCTCCTGAGTAGTTGGAACACTCTTGATTTTTTTTAATCCTGAGTGAAAATTAAATCTTAAAGTACCATGAATATTTGCATAGATCTTTAAAAGTAAGTCTGCAATTTTACCAGGAGCTTTATCTAACGAGAGTTTTTTAATGAGGTTTAAAAATGTTTTAGCTGTTAAATCTATGTACTCTTTTCGAGACAAATGTACTAAAGGTGACATTATCTGTTCAATATGTCTTGTTTCATGAGAAACAAAATTATGGATAACACTATTTATATTACTTGGTTTTAACATCAGAACATTCCCGGTCAAATTAACTCTCGGCATTCCTGTATTTAAAAAATATTCAACTGTTTTTAAATCAATAAGAAATCTTGTACTTCCGTAAAGCTTAAAGCCAGCACCCCCACCTATTCTTCCACTTGTGTCAATCAACTTGATTCTTGGCAAAAAACTTCTTAAAACTTCTTCTTTTATTCCGAGCCTTTTTGACATTTCACAAATTTCATTTTTGTAAATCTTGTTTGCTAGTACCATCATTTCTTTTTGAGCAGGAGTAATAGAGCTCCCACTTTTTAAAAATCTAAGCAATGGCTTAGCTTTCGAAAGAATAGCTGGAATAAATCTAACAATTACAGCAATACTCATGACCCTGTCAAACCCCTAGGATAAGCCTTTTGAAGTACAAAGAGCCTACTTGACATTACTTGACATTAAAAGAACTGATTTTAACCTGAGCTTAAACAAAAAGTTTCTTGTCTGTCATAATTATTGAGATGGTACTATTAAGTGCTTAAAGTAAACAACAATATAAAAAAACTTTTTACACTATTTCTCTTTCTAGCTTTCAGCTTTCAGCTCTCAGCTTTCAGCTCATCAATATTTACAAATGATTGCACAAAAGACACTAATCAAAATATTTATAAAGTTAAATTTGTTTACGATGGAGACACCATAGTACTTGAAAACAATGAAACAATACGGCTACATGGAATAGATTCATTTGAGCTTGAACAAAACATTTATGGGAAAAAAGCAAAGGATTTTTTAGCAAACTTAGTACTAAATAAAAATGTTTGTATTGAAAGTGACTTGCAAAAAATAGATCCTTATAAAAGGACGTTAGGGTATGTGTTTATTGGAGGGACTCATAATTTATTCCTAAACGAAGCCCTATTAAAAAACGGCTTTGCAATTTTAGCTAACTTCCCGCCAAATCTAAGATACATCTTTAGACTAAAGAAGGCACAAGTTTATGCTAGACAAAATATGCTTGGAGTCTGGGAGAAGAATAATTTTATTTTAGAAACTCCAAGTCAGTGGAGGCATAAACATCCATTTAAGAAGAAGTAAGTGTTAAACTTTCTCTTTTTCTTTATTTACCTTGTCTAATTCAAAAACCTTATGAATAGCTTTAACTGCTTTCTCACCATCTTTTACATCAACTACACAACTTACTTTTATTTCACTGGTTGAAATCATTTGAATATTTATAGAAGAATCTGCAAGTGCTTTAAACATTGCTGCTGCAATACCAGGACGACCAATCATTCCAGCTCCTACAATTGAAACCTTTGCAATGTTTACATCACAAGTCATATCTTTTGCATTAATTTCTTTAACTATTGCTTGTGCTGCTTTTTTTGTTTCATCAAGCATATCTTTATCTACAGTAAATGCAATTTCATTTACCCCGTCCTGACTTGTAGATTGGACAATCATATCAACAGAAATATTTTTTTTAGCAAGAGACTCAAAAACTTTTGCTGCAATTCCTGGTTTATCTGGTACACCAATTATTGCTACTCTTGCTTGTGATTCATCTAATGCAACTCCACTCACTGGATTGTTAATCTCCATTGTAGCTACTCCTTGTACTAGTGTACCTTCATCTTGAGATTTAAAGCTACCCCTAACTCGCATTGGCATATTATAGTTTTTAGCAATTTCAACAGAACGTGGGTGCAAAACCTGTGCTCCAAGACTTGCCAGCTCAAGCATTTCTTCATAAGAAATTATTTTTAGCCTGGAAGCATCTTTAACAATATCAGGATCAGTTGTATAAACAGCATCTACATCTGTATAAATATCACAACGTTCTGCACCAAGTGCTACTGCAAGTGCTACTGCAGTAGTATCAGAACCACCACGTCCAAGCGTAGTAATTTCCCCTGTTGTTTCACTAATTCCTTGAAACCCTGCTATTACTACAATATTTCCTTCATTTAAATATTTTTTTATTTTCGTAGTTTTAATTTCTGTAATCCTTGCTTTACCATGTCTATCTTCTGTCAAAATACCCACTTGTAAACCTGTCTGTGAAATTGCTTTTACACCAAGATCATGAATTGCCATTGCTACAAGTGGGATACTTATTTGTTCACCGGTTGAAAGTAAGAGATCATATTCTCTTGGATCTGGTTTAGTTGTAATGTCTCTTGCAAGATCAATTAAGTTATCGGTTGTATCACCCATTGCAGAAACTACAACTACTACTTGATAGCCATTTTTTTGTGCATCAGTTGCAATTTTTGCTACTCGTCTTATACAAATAGCATCACGAACTGATGTTCCACCAAATTTTTGGACAAGTATTGGCATGGTTAAAATGATATCATTTAAAGACTTACCAACATTAAAAAATTTTTATCTCTTTGTGTAACCCTTGGTTACGTATTTCTATAATTAATTCTGCTAGCATGATTTTTATGATCACAGAGCAGCAAAAATACAACTCTGGAGTTTTTAGAAATATTGGTTTTGCTTTTTTAGCACCTACAGGTTCAATTGTCTTTCAGTGGATTGTGCTTAAGAAAAGCTTGTTTCTTAGTCATTCAATATATGCCGTGATATCATTTGCTTTAGGTTGGATATTAATCATTATAGGTAATATTGTTTTAAAGGAGAAAAGATAATGAATATTACATGGTCTGGAGAAGTATTATTTGTAATATTTATCTTTGGCATAATTAGCCTAGTTGCTGTTTTACTTTTTGAGCAATACAGACAAGATAAAAAGAAAGAAAAGAAAAGCTAATATATAATGGACGCTTGTGTGTATTTAAGGAGTAATTTATGAAATCAACATTAGCAATGTTAAGCAACAGTCCAGTTATAGACTTTAAACCATTAGGGAATGTTTATCAAAACCTTTCAGTTCCTGTACTTTACGAAAAAGCCATTGGTATGGGTGAAGCAACACTCAGCAAAGATGGCCCTATTGTAGTAGACACTACTCCATATACAGGAAGATCCCCAAATGATAAATTCATTGTTAAAGAACCTTCGTATGTTGACAAAATCTGGTGGGGTAAAGTTAATCAACCGATTGATGAAAATAAATTTCACTTACTTGAAGACCTTGTAGCTAACCATTTAAGAACAAAAGATTTATTTGTAAAAGATTGTTATGTAGGAGCAGATAAGAATCACAGAATTAAACTTAGAGTTATTTCAGAACGAGCAGTGGCAGCACTTTTTGCAGGAACAATGTTTATTCAAGAAAGTGATCCAAAAAAATTAGAAAATTTTATTCCTGATTTTATAGTTTTACACGCACCAAGTTTAAATGCAGATCCTAAAACTCACGGGACAAATTCTGGCACTTTTATTGTCCTAAACTTTCAGAAAAATCTAGCATTAATTGGTGGAACATCATATGCTGGCGAAATTAAAAAATCAATGTTTACTGTAATGAATTATCTTTTACCTCAAGAAGGCATAATGCCCATGCATGCTTCAGCAAATTATGGAAAAAATAAAGATGATGTAGCTATATTTTTTGGACTTTCAGGCACTGGAAAAACTACATTGTCAGCTGATCCTGAAAGAACATTAATAGGAGATGATGAACACGGCTGGAGTAGCAAAGGTATTTTTAATTTTGAAGGTGGGTGTTATGCAAAAGTAATCAAGCTATCCAGAGAAATTGAACCATTAATTTATGACACTACTAAACGTTTTGGAACAATGCTTGAAAATGTTGTTATTGATCCTGTTACCAGAGAAATAGATCTAAACAGTGATAAAAAAACTGAAAACACACGTGCATCTTATCCTGTTTCATTTATTCCAAATATGACACCGGAAGGAAAAGGTGGACATCCAAAAAATATAATCATGCTAACTTGTGACGCATTTGGTGTATTGCCTCCAATATCTAAATTAACTTTTGATCAAGCAATGTATCATTTTACATGTGGCTACACTGCAAAAGTTGCAGGGACAGAAAGAGGAATAAAAGAACCACAAGCAACATTTAGTGCTTGTTTTGGTGCACCTTTTATGCCACTTCCTCCAAAGGTTTATGCAGAACTTCTTGGTAAAAAAATTAAGGAACACAATGTCGATGTGTGGCTAATAAATACTGGCTGGAGTGGTGGAGCATATGGAGAAGGTAGAAGAATGGAACTTCCTTTAACAAGAATGGTAGTGAGAGCAGTTCTAGATGGTAGTTTAAGAAATGTTAAAACTACAGAAGATCCATTGTTTGGAGTTCATGTCCCTGTTTCATGTCCTGGTGTAAAAGCTGAGATTTTACAGCCACGAAACACATGGAAAGATCAAGATGCTTATGATAAGAAAGCAAAAGAACTTTTAAGAATGTTTGAGAGAAGTTATAATGAAAATGCTAAATAAATGGACAAAGACAAAGTATTTATATTTGATACTACTCTCCGTGACGGTGAGCAATCTCCAGGGGCTACTTTAAATGTTCAGGAAAAACTAGAAATTGCAAGACAGCTTGCAAAGCTTGGTGTAGATATTATTGAAGCAGGTTTCCCATTTTCAAGCCACGGTGATTTTGAAGCAGTAAAACTTATTAGTAAAGAAGTTGAAGGTCCTACTATTTGTGCTTTAAGCAGGGCAAGAAAAGAAGATATTGACAAAGCAGCAAAAGCTCTAGAGGGTGCAAAGAAAAAAAGAATTCATACTTTTATTGCTACAAGTGATATTCATATTGAACATAAATTAAAATCCACTCGCGAAAAGGTTTTAAAAACAGCAGTTGAAATGGTAAGCTATGCAAAAAGTTTTACTGATAATGTAGAGTTTTCACCTGAAGATGCGGGAAGATCAGATTCAAAATTTTTATTTGAGATTTTACAAGCTACTATTGAAGCTGGTGCAACTACTGTCAATATTCCAGATACAGTAGGTTATACAGTGCCAAATGAATTTGGTGGACTTATTAAATCAATTAAAGAAAATGTACCAAACATAAATAAAGCAATTATTTCTGTTCATTGCCACAATGATCTTGGCCTTGCAGTTGCAAATTCTTTAAGTGCTGCAATAAATGGAGCAAGGCAAATTGAGTGCACCATAAATGGTATTGGTGAAAGAGCTGGAAACTGCTCACTTGAAGAAATTGTGATGATCTTAAAAACCAGGCCAATGCTTGATTTATATACAGACATTGATTCTACTCAAATTTACAGGACAAGCAGGCTTGTCAGTAATCTTACAAACATGCTTGTACAACCTAACAAAGCAATTGTTGGAGCAAATGCATTTGCTCATGAATCCGGGATTCATCAGGACGGCTTTTTAAAATACAAAAGAACTTATGAAATTATGAATCCAGAGGATGTTGGTTTACTTACATCCAAGCTTCCTCTTGGCCCAAGATCAGGCAGACATGCTCTAAAAGAAAAATTGTCAGAACTTGGATATCAGTTAAGTGAAGAACAACTAGATAAAGCATTTGCAAGATTTAAAGAAATTGCTGATAAGAAAAAACGTGTTGAAGACAGAGATTTAGAATCAATCCTTCGTGATGAACAAAGAATACAAGAAACCACATCTTACTATGAACTTGAAAATCTTCAAATTGCCTGTGGAACAGGACTGCCAACTGCTTCAGTGTGTTTAAGAAGAACAAGCGATAACACATTTCTAAAGGATTCTGCTCTTGGTACAGGACCAGTAGATGCAATTTACAAAGCTATAAATAAAATTGTTCAAGTTCCAAATGAACTTATTGAATTTTCTGTCCAATCTGTTACAGAAGGAATTGATGCTCTTGGAGAAGTTACTATAAGGATAATGAGTGAACATGGTGCAGTTTATAGCGGACATGCTGCAAACACTGATATTACTCTTGCTAGTGCAAAGGCGTATTTAAATGCATTAAATAAATTAATCATTACACTTGATTCAGGAATTAAAATTGCTCCACAGAAAGAAGATTTTAAAACTAAGAAGGGTGTATAAGAGTTTTTTTTAAATAATTCTGTGCATAGCTATCAAAAGCATTCTTAAGTTTGATTGTCTTTGAATCTCTTATAAAGTTATATTCTCTATCCTGAAGCTTGATTTTAGAAATTTGCATAACTCCAACAATTGCACTAGTAATAAATACATCATTTGCTTTATTTAAATAAAGACTATGTACATTTTTTTCTTCTATTAAAATATTTTCTCTTTTTGCAATCTCAAGTATTTTCTCTCTTGTAACTCCAGATAAAATTCCAGAACTCAGGCTAGGAGTAATAATTTTATCCTCCATTACAAGAAAAATATTTGCTCTTGAACATTCAAGAAGTTCATTTTTTTCATTTAAATAAAGAACATCATTAAACCCATTTTCAATTACACTTTTATATGTAAAGTAACTATCACCTCTACTTGTTGTCTTATGTTTAAATGATATTGAATTAGGATCTCTACTTAAAGTATGTCCAATTAAAGAATAAGAATCTGGCAGTTTGTTAAGAGGTGAAATCATTATTAATATATTAAACTTTTCCTCAAGTCTTTTTGAAATAATTATTTTTAACCTGCTGCTTGTAAGTTTATTTGCTTTAAGTAAATCTATTATCCAGTTTCTAACTTCATTTATTTCTACAGGACATGTCATCCCTATTTCTTTTGCACTTTGAGTTAGTCTTTTATAGTGGGATTCAAAAAATAAAGGTACTCCCTGCTCACATTTAATTGTCTCGAAAAGCCCATATCCAAACTGATACGAGAGATCACTAATGCTAATCTTAGCATCTTCCTCTTTTATAATTTGTCCATTTAGAAAGACAAGCATAGTGTACTCATTATACCTCTAGCTTTTAACTTTACTTCTTCAAGCTCATCATGTGGATCTGAGTCAGCAACAATGCCACCGCCAATATTAAATACAATTTTCGATTTTTGATTTTCGATTTTTGACTCCTGAACTTCTTGGATAAAAATTGTTCTAATTAAAATATTAAAGTTCATAGTACCATCTGTTTTTATATAGCCAAATGATCCAGTGTAAGCTCCACGTTTTGTAGGTTCTATTTCATCAATAATTTTCATTGCAGCAATTTTTGGTGCGCCAGTTATTGATCCACCAGGAAATATAGCTTCAAATATTTCTCTTAAAGAAATATTTTTTTTAAGCTCTCCTTCTATTGTAGAAACTACATGATTTAAGTGTTTGTAGGATTCAACATTTAAAAGCTTTTCAGCCTTTACAGAGCCATATTCACAAATTCTTCCAAGATCATTTCTCTCAAGATCAACAATCATTATATTTTCAGCTTGGTTCTTTGGATCGATATTTATTTCACCTTTTGGTAATGTACCTTTTATAGGACGAGTTCTTATATGATTATCTTTCATAAATAAAAATTCTTCCGGTGAACTTGAAAGAATACTTATAAAGGGAGTTTTAAAATAACAACCATATGGATTTGGGGAAACAGTTCGAAGCCTTAAATAAAGATCTATTTCATTAAGATTAGAAACTGAGATTAAATACTCGCGAGTGAGATTTACTTGATAGACATTACCTTTTTTTATCTCTTCCTTGATTAATTTGACTTTATCGAGGTACTCTATATCGGTCATATTGGAATTCAAATTAAGCATGTCATTGCGAGGAGGCTCTGAAAGAGCCAACGTGGCAATCTCACTATCGTGACACGTTGGTGAGATTGCTTCGTCACTGCGTTCCTCGCAATGACGTACAGCACTGTCAAAATACGCAAAGAAAAAATCTGGATACTTGTTTCCTGGCTGACTGCTGATTGCTGATTGCTGTTTGCTGTTTTGAAACAAATCGTAAGCAAAATACCCAACAAAGATCCCGTTTGGATTATGTTTTTCTTCTTCTAATTTTTGTTCTATAAAATCAAAACAATTTATATCGTAGAGACGCCCCAATGGGGCATCTCTATCAGCAAAATTAATTTTATTCAATGATCCATAAAAATAATATTTTGGACCTGTACCATAAAAAGAATTCTTACAGAGCTCTTTTGGACCTCCAGAACTATCTATCCAAAAAGAAATCTCATCTAATTTATTTTTCTCTTTCAACTTCAACAGAAACACTTCCTTCAAAGTCTGGATAAGGAATATGCGGTTTAGATATTTTAGTTCTAACTTTTAGTACAAGTGGATGCTTTAAAAAGGTTTCAGCAATTTCATCAGCAAGCGTTTCTATTAAAGAATATGATTTATCTTTCCCTATTTTTTGAATTGCTTTATAAACATCCACATAGCTAATTGTATCTTTGACATTATCTGTTGTAACAGCTCGAAATGAAGAAATTTCAAGATATACATCAATTAATAATCTTTGACCAAGTTTTTTTTCTTTTGGATCAATTCCAATAGAACAATAACAAGGAATATTTTGAATATTTATAGTTACAGTTTTTCTTGTAACAGTCAATTTTAATTTTCCTACACAAGAAAGGATAGCATAAGTATAGGGGTCAGATCCATGGATCTGACCCCTACTTGTCTCCTTTACTTCACTTATATCATCACATTTAAACTATAATTACAATTTGCTCAATAGACTGAGCAAATTGTAGATTTTAAATTACACTAATATGCAGGCTTATGAAGAAATATATAAGACAATCTCTTTGTAATGAATTGCTTAGGTCAATTAGTGGAAGACAAAACCTTATTCAAGCAATTGTAGGACCTAGGCAGGTTGGGAAAACTACACTTGCATTACAGTTATTTAAAAGATGGAAAGGTCCCAAATTGTATGAATCTGCTGATGAACTTAGCACACCAAACTCTGAATGGATAAGTACACAATGGAATAAAATTCGAGCCAAAGGCAAGAACAAAAAATCTAAACCACTAATTATTTTAGATGAGGTTCAGAAAATCCCTAACTGGAGTGAAGCAGTAAAAAAGCTTTTTGATGAAGATCGTAGAAAAGGATTTAATGTTTGTGTAATTCTTCTTGGTTCTGCTGCACTGCTCATGCAAAGAGGTTTAACAGAAAGCTTAGCTGGACGATTTGAGCTCCATAGGCACTATCAATGGGATTTTAATGAGTGTAATAAATTTTTCAAGGTTTCTCTAAAAGAATATTTATACTTCGGCGGGTATCCAGGTGCATTACCAATGAGAAAAGAAGAAGAAAGATGGGCGCGGTATATTCGTGACTCATTAATTGAAACTGTTCTGTCAAAGGACATCTTATTACTTTCTCCAATTACAAAACCAGTTTTGCTTAGGCAGGCTTTTGGACTTGCGGTAAGTTATCCTGCACAAATACTTAGTTATCAAAAGATGCTTGGCACACTACAGGATGCTGGCAATACTACTACTATTGCTTCATATCTTCAATTACTATCCAAAGCATTTTTACTTGCATTGCTTGAAAGATGGAGTGGGAGCAAAATAAGACAAAAAGGTTCAACACCAAAACTAGTCGTCCTAGACAATGGAATCATTTCTAGCATGTCAGGGCAGAATTTCAAACCTACCTTCAACAATAAATCTAGCTGGGGAAGATTACTAGAGAATGCGATTGGGGCTCAGTTGTATTTTCTAGCAACAAACTTAGGTGGTGAACTTTTTTATTGGAAAGAAAGGGATTATGAGGTTGATTACATTCTTAAAATTGGTAACAAGATATGGGCAATAGAAGTAAAATCTCGAAGCATTGAGCAGTCTCAGGCAGGTCTTAGCATTTTTAAAAAAAGATATGGTAATGCCAGCTTAATTACAATTTCAAGTTCAAAGACACAAAAGTTAGAACCAGTATACAACATAAACATAGATGACTTTTTTAGAAATCCTAAATCAATTTTTAACAGTTAAACGGGCCCTGCGGGATTTGAACTCGCGACGCCATGGTTCGTAGCCATGTCCTCTATCCAGACTGAGGTAAGGGCCCATATCAGAGAATCAGAAAATCAGAGGTCAGAAATCAGAATATCAGAGAATCAGAGACTAAAGAACTAGAAAAGAACATGATTTATTATAGCTTTTCTTATTAAGGTAAAATGTGAAGTCACATGAGTGATTTTTTTCAAAAAATCAAAACCCCTATCTATAAGTTTTTACCTTGGTTTTTAATTTTAATTGGAACTATCCTAAGACTAGCTCAATATTACGACAATAGATCCTTATGGATGGACGAGGTAAGAATTGCTCTGAATGTAATTGAGAGATCATATCTAGAACTTTTACAACCGCTAAGTTATAACCAATATGCTCCTTTGGGTTTCCTTTTAACTGAAAAGTTTTTTGTCAGTGCTCTGGGAAACAATGAATACATTCTTAGATTGTTTCCTTTTATTTGTGGAATATGTTCTTTGTTTTTGTTTTATAAATTAGTAACTATTACACTGACCCGGAATAGTGGTTTAATATCTCTTGCTTTATTTTCAATACTACCTTCGCTTGTTTATTACTCAACTGAAGCCAAGCAATACTCTAGCGATATTTTATTTGCTTTAATGTTGTTTCTTCTTGCTATTAAGTTTGATGAAAGTGGTTTTAATTTTAAAAATATAGTTATTTTTTGGATTGTAGGCTCACTTGCTATTTGGTTTTCTCATCCGGCTGTTTTTGTACTAACTGGAGTTGGATTGACGTTATTCATTTCATATTTAACTAAAAAAGAAAATGGAAAAATTACAAGACTTTTAATTGCTTATATTCCATGGATAGTTTGTTTCATAATTTTATATTTTGTTTCACTAAGAACTATGGTTTCTGCTAATGACTTAAGAGATTTTTGGAGAAATTACTTTTTACCATCACTAGCAGAGTCGGGGAAAATAGCCTTAGCCTTTTTTGATTTCTTAAATCTTTCATATGTTACAGTTATTTTTCTCTTGATTGGTTGTTATTTCTTATTTAAAGAAAAAAGAAAAATATTTTTTATACTAGCTTCTCCTTTTTTTATTATGCTGTTTGCTTCCAGTCTTCATTTATATCCACTTTGGCAAAGACTTCTTTTATTCATTGTTCCTTCATTACTTATTTTTATAGGAGAAGGAGTTCAAAAAATTATAAGTAAAACCTGGTATTACACACCACTTATTGGAATTATTGTTTTAGTTTTATTGTTTACTGGTCCTGTTTACTTTGTAAATCAGAATTTAACTAATCCACGAACCTTTGATGAAATAAAGCCTGCTTTAAGTTATGTGAGGCAATATTTAAAAGATGGTGACATTATTTATGTGAATTCAATACTAAGACATGCATACTCATACTATGCAAATAGATACAACTTAATAACAAAATCACCAGCAAAACTTAACTTTACAACACCAATTGAGGAACGTACTTTCAACAACTTAAAATATACAGTGATCCTTGGGGTAAGTGCAAGATACAATAATGAAAAAGAGGATCTTGAAAAATTTCAAGGCAACAAGAGAGTTTGGATTATTCTTCCTAATTCAAACAGGGCAGAAGATCCAAAATTCATACTTGAATATTTAGATCAAACAGGTATTAGAATAGCTTCTTTTATAAGACCAGGAATAGAAGTTTATTTATATGATCTAAGTTAATTAGTTACTTTTACTACTGAGATATTATTTGCTTGCTTGTCTTGATTCACAACGTGCATTTTGTACCTTTGAAAATACTTATCAATATTTAAAAAAGTTACTACAGAGAACTTAACTCCTAACCACAATCTAACTAACCAATTTAAAGACTCATAAGTTTTTGATTCCCAAACAATGTTCTTAAAGATGTTTAGCCAAAAAGTAATAAAGGGATATTTAATTGTAAAATCTGAATAATTACAATTAACTGCAACTTTTTTTACAGTTTCACTTAAACCTCCAAGCCTTCTATGAATGAAGACATTTTCCAGTGTTTTAATTTTCCCGACAAATGCAAAGTTTGCATTAACTAAATAATCATTCCCCATTACATTTTGTAATAGCACAGATGTCCAGTATTTTGTTTTTATTACTCCAAAATTTGGAGGATTTCCCGAGCCTAGAACCTGATCATAAAAAGATATTATTCTTTTACACCTATCTTCTTGAAGAACATTAACTTTAACTCCATCATAAGCAAAGTCATTCCCCCAGTAAAACTTTGTCCTTCCAGATACTAATACAAAATTAGAATTTTTCTTTAATTCCTGCAAGCATTGAGCAATGTAATTTGAATCAATCCAGTCATCATCACAAAGCCACATAAAATATTCACCACTTGCCTTACTTACAGTAAAGTTAAAATTCAAAGTTACACCTTTATGTTCCTTATGGCAAAAATATTTAATTCGTGAGTCCTTTTTCATGTAATTTCTAGCTATATTTTCTGTCTGCAAATCTGTAGAACAATCATTAGAAACAATTATTTCTAAGTTTTTATAAGACTGGTTAATCACAGATCTTAAAGCTAGTAAAAGAGTATTTGGTCTGTTGTAAGTCGTAATACCAACAGAAACTAATGATTGAGAAAGGTCTTGTTTATTGATTACTTCTAAAAACATTTTATTTCTAAGGATATAATTATATGCCGTGAAAGATTATGATCATTATAAATTACTAATTAGTGTAATAATTCCTTTCTTTAATCAAAGACTCGACCTTTGTAAGATAGCTATTGAAAGTATTTTATTACAAAGTTACTGTAACTGGGAAGTAATCATTGTCAATGATGGGAGCAGTGTTGAAATAACTAACAAGCTTGAAAAATATGTTTCTACTTTAAATGAAAAACGGATCTCAATAATTCATCTTAAGAAAAACTTTGGTGTATCAATTGCAAAAAATAAAGGGATAGAAAAGGCACAAGGAGAAATAATTACATTTCTTGATGCAGATGATTTTATTCTTCCCTGGCATTTACAAGAAATCATGGAAGAGCTGAAACTAAATCCAGGGTGCAAGATCATAGCTGGCAAATATTTATATTTCGCAAGTTTTTATTTTATAAAAAAAATAACTAGGTCTGCTTATCCAAGATCAACAAGCAACGATAAATTCCAGTTGATTCCACCTCAGTTATCTTTTAAAAAAGAAGTCTTTAACTTATTAAAGTTTGATGAAAAAACCAGTGCTCTGGAAGATCTTGATTTAAGATTACAAATAATGAACAACCAAGAGTTATTAAACAGAACAATTGTTACAGATATTTCAAGCTACATTTATCGAATTTACCCAGCAACTACAAGAATTACTCATAAACCATTGTTAATGTTAAATGCAATTAAATACATAAAAGAAAAATATATTAAAGATAAAGCAAAACCTACATATAAAGTAATTAAGTACGATTTATGTGAACAAGGACGCTGCAGATATAATGATGAGATTTTGGCACTTCTGATTAAAGGTGATTTTTTCTTCTTCATAAAGAAGTCCCTCCCATATATTTTTTCTATAGATGAAGTAAAAAGAAGAAGCAACGCATTAGTTTACACACTTTTGTTTGATAAATTTCTTACTAAGTACTTTGGTATTGATTTAAGATACTTAATGATGATATTTATCCCAAGAAGAAATTTATACAAGGAAATAAGAAATAAATTTTTGTCTTGTATATCTACTGATAAGTCTTTTCGTAAATTCTTCCATGACAAGGAAAAAGAAATGGTAGTATCTTTCTAGCAATCTCATCTTTAGAATTTATATTTGAAATATCAAAAGCCTCTTCTGACGGGATGTCTATCCACTCTATTACTCTTCCGTTTGCAGCAGAAATTATAGCTTCTGTAAGCATGGTTGTCTTGCTATTTTGTTTCACTGACCATGCAATTATATAATCCCTTTTTAAAAGATCTTCAAGAAAGTTTAACATTAAGATTTTCTTGTTTTCTTTTTTAGCACATATCTTCATTACATGCTTAGGCACATAGGCAGAATGTTTGTTAACTGCTAGATTTATTTCATGTTTTACTGCTAAAAGTGTTTTAAAAGGTGTTTTAAAAAAATTAATCACTAGAAAGTAAGCAGTAGCAAAAAGCATAAAAAAATAAAACGTATAAAGATTACTCCCCTTAAGAGAATTAAGAGCTAATACTCCAAAAATACCAAGTTTTTTACCTAATAGCTGCTTTAGTTTTTTTTCATTAGAAGACAATTCACAAAAATTCACTATTTTTTTTCTATAGTATCTTATTTTTTTATAACAATACTTCTTTAGTGATTCAGTATAAGCAGTTTTGAAACTACTAGAAATAATTCTTGCAACATGTCTTCTAATCTTGAGTAAATAGATAAAGTTTTCTTTTAAAGGATTAAGATATGAAAATTTTATAAATTTATGCTTATACCTATCATTTAACAAGTTACTTGTAGTTAAAACTGGTAATTTACAGAAATCATAACAGTAAGCTACATCCATTTGAAAAATTAGAAATGGATCATAATTATAAAAAACAAAATTTATTGTGTCAGAGGCATCTTTTGTATCATTTATATGAGCAGAAAGAAGTAAATCCCAGCCTAATTCACTAGTCACATAAATTAAAACATCCTTAAGTTTCTCAATCTCTGAAAGTGATATTGCAATATCTACATCTCTTTCAAAGTAAGGGAATCGTTCATAATTACCAAGTATTGCATATGGAATCCCTGCATCTTCTAATTTTTTAAATAACTCTGTTACTGTTTTATCAGCCAAACGAAATGTTTCTTGCTTATTAAGAGCTAGTGTTTCAGTTTGCATTGATCAAATTTTTCTCATAATAAAGAAGAGCCTCATCTATACCACCATCATAAGCAATTGTACCTTTATCTAGAACAATACCTCTCTTACAAGCTTTCTTTAGAACTTCCTTTGAATGAGAAGTAATTATGATAGTAGAATTATTTTTTAAAAGTTTTTGAATTCTTAAAAGTGTTTTTTCAAGAAAAGCTGCATCACAATATAAATAAGATTCATCTACAAAAAATATTTCTGGATTTAAGAAACTTATTGTTGAAAATGCAAGTTTCATTTTCATACCACTTGAATAATCTCTTAATTCTTCATACGCATAATCTTTTAACCCGGAAAAAGAAATAATATCTTGAATTTTTCCCCTGATTAATTTTTTACTTGCCCCTAAAAGTGAGGCATAAAAATAAATATTTTCATATGCATTTAATCTCTCATTGAAGCAGCCTCCAACACCAAAAAGTGGAAAAACTTTTCTTCTTACTTTTAGCCTGCCACTTAAAGGATAAAATATCCCGGCTATTGTTTTTAAAAGAACTGTTTTCCCTGAACCACTTTTACCAATAAGCCCAATACATTCACCTTCTAAAGCTGAAAAGCCAATATCATCTAAGACTTTTCTTTCTTGTGATTTGAAGAGAGCAATCAATGGAAATTTTTCTTTAGTTAGCTTAATTGGCAAGCTAAGAGATATGTTCTCTAGAGAAATTACACTATTATTCATATATATTTTACGAGTACATTCTCCAACTTTTTTAAGATAAAAACAGATGCTAATAAAAAAATTAAACAAATTAGAAGAACATAAACAAATTGATAATTAAGAAAATTTAAAACCCCAAATGATATGTTTCTTACAGAAGAAATTATCCAGATACTTGGTATATATTCTAAAAAAAGCCTGATCTTTTCCGGTACAACACTTATATCATAAAGTATTGGATGTAAAAAGAATCCTAGCCTTGTTATAAGCGAAATAAGAAACTTAACTTCACTAGCAAAACACAGCATAACTGAAAAAAAGATTCCAAGTGAAAAGACAAAAATTGCAAACAGAATAAACAAAAATATAAAACATGAAAGCTTTAAAAAAACTATCTCTGTACTCATAAAAATCAATGTAAAAACAACTAAATTAGCAAGGGTAGAAAATGCAGGAACAGAAATAGAAGCTAATAACAAAAGTATAATTGGAAACTTTGCTCTTAATAAAAGATTTTTATTATAAACATAAACAATACTGTTTGCAGTTGTACTTAATCCTGCTGAAAAAAACTGCCAGAAAATAAGCATTGCAAGAGTTGTAAAATATTTATAATTTAAACCAGGGAAATTAACTGCAAAATTATTTGCAATGAATATTAATACAGAAGCACCTATGTAAGGAGTAAAAACCAAAAGACAAAAATCAAGATATGGATGATTACCTCTAGCCTTAAAATCTCTTTTGACTAACTCAATATATAATTCAAAATTTTGTTTAAAAGTTCTTCCTACCTGAAGAGAGATATCCACATTCCTAGTAGTAATAACCATATTTAATTAGGTTATCACTTTTAATAATTGAACAAGAAAAATTAAAAGGCCCTTAATTTCTGAAAATTGTTTGCCCAGACTTTAATCCAGGTGGGTGTTCTTGTTTAATAGCATCCGTTTCCGATTGTTATACACACACCGATATACTTAGCTACTAAAAATACTGAACTCCCTTAACTTTGTTTTTGTAGGACAAAAATTATAGACAGAAATTTAAGAGCCATTTTTATACTAACCTAACAAAGACATAAAAGCAATTTAAGCAGTTACCTGGCTACTTTATTAAAGATAGGTTAAAAAATCTAATACATGGGGATGATATTTAACGCTTGAAACAGCTTAAAGTGTGATAAGCACTACATTTAATTACAATATCTGGGTATATGATAGGTAACAAGTCAAAAAAGAATCATTCTTTACCTATATGAAAAAACATTTAAGCAAACTAACATCTATTGGCCTTACAGCAAGTTTGGCGGCCATATTTCCATTTCAAGCTGGTTTTTGTTGTCAGGGTAAAGGTGCTACTTGTGATAATGAAGGACAAGTATGTTGCCCCTTTGATGAACCAGAATCTAATGGAGGCACCGGCAAGACTTTAAAGTGTGAGGGCATAGAAGAATATGGTGTAGGTGAATGCAAAATAGATGAAAAAGGTAGTGAAGACAAGGGTTAAAAACTACTTTAAATCTCTATTGATGCACCCTGGCTAATTAACCATTGTTGAAAAGCTTCTAAATTTTTTACAGTCAAATGACCTGAAGGAAGATTACCTAAGAATCCTTTTCCTCTTAGTCTTTCAAATGTTTTACTTACAATTCGATTTGGTACTTCTGCAGCATGTGCTAACTTATAAATATTTAATTCAGGAACTATAACTCCTTGTGGTGTTACTTTTCCTTCGGAATAAACTTTTAAATAAAGAGCAAGAGCTACTCTGGTTTCATCACTAAGCTCAGCAACTTCCTCTTGAGGAATGTATTGTTCAACTACTTTTCTTGGCTCATTCATAACCTTTTTCTTTAATTATATTAACCTAGCAGATATTACAACCCTTTAAATATTTATTTAAATTTAATTTATTAAAGCTTTATAATTAGTCATAAAGGGTAATACTTCTAAAGATAATTATGCCTACCTTCAATGATTATGGAATAGTTTTAAGCAGCTACAACCTGGCTGAAGCAGACAAAATATTAAATATATACACAAAGCATAATGGCTTAGTAAGAGCAATTGCTAAAGGTAAAAGAAAATTAAATAACAAATTAGGAGGCAAAATTGATCAATTGTCCTGTTGCTTTTTTCAGTTTGCAAAAGGAAAAAGCCTAGACATAATTTGTGAGTGTGAACAAATAAATAGTTTTCTTTTACTTAGATCTGATCTTACACGTTTAACATATGGGGTTTTATCTTTAGAAGTAGTTAGTAACTTTGCACACGAACAAGAATCTGAAAGTATTCAGACTTATGATTTGCTTTATGACTACCTAGATAAATTACAAAAGATAAGTGATGTTGATCTTTTTTCAATTAATTTTATAGTTCAGTTCTTATCAATTCATGGCTACAGACCACAGTTTAAGACATGTGTTTCTTGTAGTAAAGAGGTTACAAGGTTACAAGGTTACAAGGTTACAAGGTTTCCATATTCAAGTGCACTTGGAGGGTTACTCTGTGATGAATGTGCAAATTTCATTGAGCACAAATTAGTAAGAGCTAACGCTTTGGGAATTTTGCTATCAGCTATCAGCTATCAGCTATCAGCTGACAGCTATCAGCTCTCAGCCTTTAGTAAGGAAGATATTCATGCGGCTTTAGATCTTCTCCGAGAGCATTTAGATGCTAGAGCAAAAAATAAAATTAAAAGTTTTGATTTAGCACTCTCATTACAGTAATATCTCGGTTAAAAGAAATAAGAGATACCTAGATTGTAAACACTAATTTATAATTAAAAGATGTTAAAGATACTTGGAAACAATTGACTTATGCTTTATTCTATATAAGTTATCTTTTAAAGAGAAGAGCACTAAACAATGCCACGTCAAATACCATTATCAGAATTTAGAAACATGGGGATTGCTGCTCATATTGATGCAGGAAAAACTACAGCTACTGAAAGAGTACTTTTTTACTCCGGGCTTGTACATAAGATGGGTGAAGTCCATGAAGGAACAACTGTTACTGACTTTATGGAACAAGAAAGAGAACGCGGGATAACTATTACTGCTGCAGCCATTTCAACTAAATGGAAAAATAAATATATAAACTTAATTGATACACCAGGGCACGTTGATTTCACAGTGGAAGTTGAAAGATCAATGAGAGTACTAGATGGTGTTGTAATTGTCTTATGTGGTGTTGGCGGGGTTCAACCACAGACAAAAACAGTATGGAGACAAGCAGATAGATATAAAGTCCCAAGAATTATTTTTGTAAACAAATTAGACAGAGTTGGTTCTGATTTTTATAAAGTCTTACATCAAATTAAAGACAATCTCAGAGTTAATGCACATGCTATCCATTTACCTATAGGTATTGAAGATAATTTTAGAGGACTAATTGACCTAATTGAAATGAAAGCACATATTTATGCTGAAGATGATCCAAAAGGTGAAAGAATTCAAATAGTTGACATTCCTAGTGATATGCTTGAAAAAGCAAAACAGTATAGAGAGAAACTTGTTGAAGCTATTGTAGAAACTAACGATGACTTAATGCATAAATATTTTGAAGGGAAAGAAGTTACAGTACCCGAATTAAAGAAAGCACTCCATGAAGCAACCTGCAAATTAAAAATTGTACCTGTTACTTGTGGATCAGCCTTTAAAAATAAAGGTGTACAACTTTTACTTGATGCAGTTGTAGATTATTTACCAGCACCAGATGAAGTTGAATCAATAAAAGGCTGGCTTAGAAATGGTGAACACACTGAAAGAAAAGCAGATGACAATGAACCGTTTAGTGCACTTGCATTTAAGATAATGACTGATCCATTCGTAGGCCGTTTAACATTTTTAAGAATTTATAGTGGACACTTAAAGTCTGGAAGCTACGTTTACAATGCTACAAAAGATAGAAAAGAAAGAATAAGTCGTCTTGTAAAACTTCAGGCAGATGAAAGAACTGAGGTAGATGAAGTTTATGCAGGTGATATATGTGCTGTAGTAGGTTTAAAAGATACAAGTACAGGTGATACATTGTGTGATGAAAATAAACCAATTATTCTTGAATCAATGCACTTCCCTGATCCTGTTATATCTGTTGCAATAGAACCAAAAACAAAAGCAGATCAAGAAAAGATTGGTATCTCACTTCAAAAACTTGCTGAAGAAGATCCTACTTTTAAAGTTAGAGTTGATCATGAAACAGGACAAACAATTATTTCAGGTATGGGAGAACTTCATCTTGAAATTCTTGTAGATAGATTACTTAGAGAATTTAAAGTAGAAGCAAATGTTGGGAAACCACAAGTTGCTTACAGGGAAACAGTAAAAGGCAGAGTAACTCAAGAAGGAAAATACATTAGACAATCAGGTGGTCGTGGTCAGTATGGGCATTGTGTAATTGATCTTGAACCTCTTCCACCAGCTTCAGGTTTTGAATTTGCAAATAAAATTGTTGGTGGTATTATTCCAAAAGAATATATTCCTGCAATTGAAAAAGGCATAAAAGAAGCAATGGTTGGTGGTGTTTTAGCTGGATACCCAATTATTGATTTAAAAGTAACTCTTCATGATGGTAGTTTCCATGAAGTAGACTCTTCAGATATGGCATTTCAAATTGCAGGATCCATGGCATTAAAAGAAGGTTTCATGAAAGCAAGACCAATCTTGCTTGAACCAATTATGGATTTGGAAGTTGAAGTCCCAGAAAGTTTTATGGGTGATGTAATTGGAAATATTTCAAGCAGACGCGGCAGAATTGAAGGAATGAATACAGAAATGGGTGTATCAAAAGTACATGCAAAAGTTCCGCTTGCAGAAATGTTTGGTTATGCAACTGACATAAGAAACATGACTAAAGGTCAAGGTACATTTACCATGGAGTTTGCTTGTTATGAAGAAGTACCTAATAATGTAGCTGAACCTATAATAAGTGGTAAGAAGAAATAAGTTTTGGTTTTATCTTATTTAAAATTGTAGTTAAAATGCTTACTGGTGTTTCTTTAGCCATGATACCTTCATAACTTAACGTGATCCTGTGTCTTAGTACATCATAAACCAACTTTTCAATGTCTTCTTCTTTTACATAATCTCTTTCATGAATTAATGCATATGCTTTTAAAGCCTGGGTAAGATTTAATGATGCTCTTGGACTTGCACCGTAACTTATATATTGAGAAAGGCCTTCTAATTTATAATCAAAGGGTGCTCTTGTAGCTGAAATTAAATCAGCAATGAAATTTACAATACTTGGATCTACATAAACTTTTTCTACTAATTGCTCATATTCTAAGAGTTCACTCTTATTAATTATTTTTTTTATCTCTGGCAACTTTTCATTGCAAAATCTATTTACAATTGCAATTTCTTCTTTTGCACTTGGATATGTAATTAAAAGTTTAAACATAAATCTATCTATTTGTGCTTCTGGCAGTTGATATGTTCCTTCTTGTTCAATTGGATTTTGTGTAGCTAAAACAATAAATGGTTCTTCAATTTTATGGGATTTTTTAGCAATGGTTACTTGTTTTTCTTGCATTGCTTCAAGAAGTGCACTTTGAACCTTTGCTGGCGCTCTGTTTATCTCATCTGCTAAAACAAGATTTGCAAAAATTGGACCTAAAACAGTTTCAAAATCATTTGTCTTTTGATTGTAAATTTGTGTACCAATTAAATCAGATGGTAAAAGATCAGGAGTAAATTGAACTCTTTGAAAGTGTAAGTCTAATACACTTGCAAAAGTTTTTAAAATCAAAGTTTTTGCAAGGCCTGGTGGACCTTCAAGAAGAACATGCCCTTTAGACAAAAGTCCCACTAACACTCGTTCTAAGATATGATCCTGTCCTACAATGATTTTCTTTACTTCATATAGAGCAGATTCTATTTTTTTTGCAGCTTCAATATATTCTTTTCTTACATCTGACATAGCTAGTATGGTTAAATATTATACTCTCAGTCAAAAAATTCTTTTTTCTTATGTTCTCTTTCTTCTTGAATCTTAGCTAATTGTTCAAAGATTTTTCTTTCTTCTGCTGAAAGTTTAGTGGGTGTCTCAATCATAATTTGCACAAGCTCGTCTCCACGCCTAGCTGGATTGTTTAGTTTTGGAACACCAAGACCTGGCATTTTTAAAATAGTGCCTGTTTGAATACCACTTGGAATATTTAGTGCTTTTTCTCCCTCAGTAGTAGGAACCTTGATATTCCCTCCAAGTGCTGCCTGAGTAAAAGAAATCTTTTGTTCAATAAAAATATTTTGTTCTTCCCTAACAAATATCTCATGTTCTTTTACATTAACAACTACATAAAGATCACCAGGCGGACCTCCCTTTTTCCCTGCATTACCTTTCCCGCCCCATCGTAATCTTGCACCATGATCTACACCACATGGTACTTTAACATCAATAGATTTTTTTACTTGTTTTAAAGCCTTGCCATGGCACTCTGTACATATCTGCTCAACAATTTTTCCTGTTCCAAAACAGCTTGGACATGTTGTAATTTGTGTAACATGACCAAAAAATGATTCAGAAATTTTCCTTACTTCTCCAAGTCCATTACAACTTCTACAGGTAGTTAACTTAGACCCTGGTCTTGCACCAGTACCTTTGCATACTCCACATTCCTCAAAGGGGTAAATAGTTATTTTTTTGGTACAACCATGAATTGCTTCTAAAAAATCTATTTCTAGTTCAAATCTAAGATCAGCACCTCTTTCAGGCCCAGTAGGTCTGTGAGCTCTTGCTGCACCTCCAAAAAATTGTGAAAATATATCACTTAAATCACCAAAATCAAAAATATCTAAATCACCAAAAGTGCTCTTTAGACCATCTAAGCCATATCTATCATAAATTGCTCTTTTTTCAGGATCACTTAAAATTTCATATGCATGGTTAATTTCTTTAAACAAATCTTCATTGCCAGTCTCTTTATTGTCCGGATGGTATTTTCTTGCTTGCTGTCTAAAGGCCTTTTTAACTTCATCTTCAGAAGCATCTCTGCTTACACCTAATATTGCATATAAATCTTTTGTTTGAGCCATAATTTAACAACAACTTTCAATTTCTTCTAATATTTTCTTTGTAGCTTCAAGAGGGTCCTTTGCTTGTGTAATAGGCCTTCCAACTACAATATAATTTGTACCACTTGTAATTGCTTCTTTTGGAGTAGCTATTCTCATTTGATCATCTGCAGTTGACCATAAAGGCCTTACTCCTGGTGTAACAATTAAAAAATCTTCACTTGTAGCTTTTCTAATAACACTTGCTTCTCTTGGAGAACACACAATGCCATCTAAACCTGTTTGCATAGCTAGTTTTGCTCTGCTTAAAACATACTCTTCTATTTGAGTTTTAATTTGCAGATCATCCTGAAGGATTTCATTAGTTATGCTAGTTAAAACTGTTACTCCAAGAAGTTTAGGAGCTTGAATATTGTTTTCTTTTGCAGTCTTCTGTAAAATTTCTTTTGCTTCAAGCAACATTTTAATCCCACCTGATAAATGTACATTTATCATATCTACTTTGTGACAAACCAAATTCGCAATGGCTTTACTGACTGTATTTGGTATGTCTAAGAATTTCCCGTCAAAGAAAATTTTACAATTTCTCTTTTTTATTTCTTGAATTATTTTAGGTCCACAAGCTGTAAAAAGTTCTAAGCCAACCTTAAAAAATCCAACACAGTCTTTAAGCTCCTGAACTACTTTTAAAGCTTCATCCTTGCTTGACGTATCAAGTGCAACTATTAAATAATCTTTTGCTTTACAATTCATTGGTTAAAATTGTATCTAATCATTAACTACACAAGCCCGGTAAAAAAATAAAACCATATTGAAATATGTAAGCAAAAGATTCCAGCAGCTATCCCTGCTAAGACATCTGAAAAATAGTGATGGTTTAAGTAAATTCTAGACATCACAACAAGAATTGAAATCACAAACGCTATTAAATACCAAGGCAAAAATGGTAACAAGGTTTGTAAAAGAATTGCACTAAAAAAATAAATTGGAATACTTGCCATAACATGCCCACTTGGAAAGCAATAGCTAAGCCTTCTCCTTGTACTAGCTGGAATATTTTCAGGTCTTATTCTTCTGAAAATTAACTTCATGGCACGGTTTAAACCCCACGAAAAAATAAGTGTAAATAAAATCGACATTACAAGACTAAACTTATGTTTTACTAAGAAAAAAATAAGTGAAAGTACAACTGAAAACAAAATATGAAATATTGCATTTCCAAAAATAGCATTGTCTTCAGCATGTGTTTTAAAAAAATTGTTACTTGACTCTTTTGCCCATTCAGAAATTTCTCTATCAGCTTTTTGCCAAAACCTATTTTTAAAATTTAGTGAAATTAATACAAAGACAATTATAGAAATTAAAAAAGTTGCTTGATCAGTAAATAACCTTGCAACAAGATGATTTAAAGATGAGATTGGATGGAGTATAAAATACATCATTTTCTATAGCCCATACTCCTTCCACCTTCTAGATACCAACTCTTTAGTAGCTTTGTCCATCAGCATTTCACAAGGCCACTGTCTTTCATATCCTTCTGAGGCCAATTTCCTTGTTGCATCAAGCCCCATCTTACCAGACATAGCAATTTTATTTGGTGCATGATCTAAAATGTCTGCTGGTCCTTCTGTAAAAAGTGAATCGCGTTTTGGATCTGTATTTGCAAAAACATGAAATGCAACTTCAGATATATTATGAACATCTATATCATGATCAACAACTATAACATATTTTGTAAACATCATTTGTCCTAAACCCCAGATTGCATTTATAACTTTTTTTGCATGAGCTGGATATTTTTTCTTTATACTTACTATTGCACAATTATGAAAAACTCCTTCAAGTGGAAAATTTAAATCCACAACTTCTGGCAAAAAAACTTTAATGAGCGGCAAAAATATTTGTTCAGTTGCTTTTCCCATATAACAATCTTCCATTGGTGGCTTGCCAACAATAGTTGTAGTATAAATTGGATCTTTTCTGTGAGTCATTGCAGTAATGTGAAACTTCGGGAATAAAGCTGGCTGGCTATAAAAACCAGTATGATCTCCAAATGGCCCCTCTACGGTAAGCTCATCTAAATCAACATAACCCTCAAGTATAATTTCACTTGCCCCCGGTACTTCAAGATCTACTGTTTTACATTTAACAAGCTCAACTGGTGCACTTCTTAAAAAACCAGCAAATAAAAACTCATCAACTCCATGTGGAAGTGGAGCACTTGCTGCATACATAATAGCTGGATCACAGCCAATTGCAACAGCAACTTCCATCTTGCGAGGTTTCAAGGTTTTTTCTTGAAGCTTTATAGCTGTCTCGCCGTCTCGTTCTACTTCTTGTCCTAATCTATCTGTCATCCTTGCTCTCAATTCCAAAACAGAAGCAAGGTCTTTGGTCTCTGGTCTATAGTCTATAGTCTCAATATAGTTCTGACCTCCATCATGATGCTTATGCCAATGCATACAAGTAGTACAATTGTCCAATTTTTGCAGGCGATACATTCCTGCATTACGTATACCTGTTATAGGATCTTTTGTTACAACAACTGTCATAGTAATAAAAGGAGCCACGTCCTGAGGCCATGCAGTAATGATGGGTAACTTATCTAGCATGGGTTCTTTTGGAGAAGTTATCACTATCTCTTGGCAAGGGCCATTACTTACAATACGTGGAGGGAAAGAAGCTATCTCAACAAGTTTTGGTAGCATCCCTAACTTACCTAAAAAGCTATCAGGGATCTTTTTATCTAGGAACTTTTCAATCCTCTCTGCAATCTCTTTAAATGAATTAACACCTAATGCTAAGTACATTCTTTTATAAGAACCTAAGGCATTAATAAGAACTGGAATCTGACACCCTAAAACATTTTCAAATAGTAAGGCTTTATTTTTGTCCTGGTTTGCTTTTGAAACTCTGTTAGTTATTTCAGAAATCTCAAGATAGGGATTTACTGGTGCAGTTACTCTTATAAGTTCACTACATTCTTCAAGTTTTCTTATAAATGTTCTTAGATCTTTGTACATCAAAAACCTTTACCAAACTATTATAAAATGAGGGTATAAAGAATAACGGAATAAATGGTACAATGCCTCTTTGTGTTTTATTTTAAGGGAAAATGAACGAGAAATTAGTCATAACTGGTGAAAAAAAATTATCTGGGGAAGTCATAATCTCTGGAGCAAAAAATGCTGTTTTAAAACAAATGGCAGCTTCATTAATTTTTCCAGGCTCTGTTTGTATAACTAATGTACCAAGACTAACTGATGTGTTTAGTATGGTTGAAGTACTAGAGTTCTTAGGAGCAAAAATAAAATTTAAAGGTAACTCATTAGAAATTGATAGTTCTGATATTTCAGGATCATTTGCACCACATGAATTAGTAAACAAACTTAGAGCTTCATTTAATGTAGTAGGTCCATTACTTGCTAGATTTAAAGAAGCAAGAGTTGCACTTCCTGGAGGATGTCAAATTGGAACTAGAAGATTAGATCTTCATGAAAAAGGTTTAAAAGCATTAGGTGCTGAAGTAAAACTAGATCAAGGTTATATGCTTGCAAAAGCAGGTAAGTTAACTGGTGCAAGAATTTATTTAGATTTACCAAGTAATGGCGCTACTGAAAATATAATGTTAGCTAGCATTTTTGCTGAAGGTGAAACAATAATTGAAAATGCTGCTTGTGATCCTGAGATTGTTGATCTTGCTTGTTTCTTAAATTCAATGGGAGCAAATATCCATGGGGCTGGTACTCATCAGATGACAATTGCAGGAATTAAGCAAAAAGATTTACATTCAACAGAATATGTACCTCTTAGCGACAGATTAGAAGCAGGGACTTATCTAATTGCAGCTATTGCTACTGGAGGAGAAGTTATTATAAGAAATATAGATCCAGAGCATATACAAGCTACAACAAGTAAACTTCAAGAAGCAGGAGTAACAATTGAAGTACTTGACAATAGAGTAGTAAAAGGCAAAGCATCTTATGGTAGACTGCATCCTGTAAGCATAAGCACAGGATGGTATCCTGGATTTCCTACTGACATGCAAGCATTAATTACAGTGCCACTTACAGTTGCAGTTGGTACAAGCACAATTAAAGAAACAATTTATGAAGAACGTTTTTCACATGTAAATGAATTAGTAAGAATGGGAGCAGATATAAAAGTAAGTAACAATGTTGCAGTAATAAATGGTGTAGAAAAATTAAGTGGTACAAAAATAACTGCTCAAGATATTCGTGGTGGGGCTGGATTAGTTGTTGCAGGATTAATTGCTAGTGGAAAAACAGAAATTACTGGCTTATCACATATTGATCGTGGCTACGAATCCATGGATCAAAAACTTTGTTCATTAGGAGCAAAAATTACAAGAACAAAAAATATTTCTGGTGAAACAATTGAAGAAAATATACCAGTGGAACAAAAAACAAAAAGTTAAATAAATTCAGTATTTACGGCAAGTTAAGCAAATTAATTAAATAATTCTAAAGGAAAAATTAAAAGCTTTTTTCTTGCTGTATAGTAATTATTTATGCGAGTAAATGACGCTACAACACCTAGCAAAACAAGCGCCGGTACTGGAGGGATTTCATCTCTTCAACAAGCTCCAGCAAGTAACTTATTAAAAGCTATGGATATACCTAGTGTTATAAAAACATTAGAACCATATGTTGTTTATAAACCTAAACCAGCTACAGGCGGGTTTAAGGAATGGACAAAAGAGCAATGGGATAAGTATTGTACAGATGTAAGTGATTACCCAGTTGTACTAATGTTGATAAGAAGGAACCAACAGCTTGAGTTAGCTGTTGGAGCAGTGGCTAGCACTAGAACAGACGAGCAAGAAGATACTAAGATTGTACTAATATCACCAGTCTTTGATCTCAGAGTAACACAAGGCTCTGCAAATATTTATGCTCTAAAAAATATGATCAATCAAGCTAGAACAAAACACGAAAAAGAGCTTGGTGAAACTACACCTGAAGCTGAGCAAGTTCATTCAGGATATTCAGCTGCACAAGATTACATGCTCAAGAAGCAATATCCTGATGCAACAACAGTAATCTCTGGTAACGGTTCTAAGAGTTACGATGTACACGATGTACTTTTTGTAGATTTTCTCGGTTATTATTTTAAGACAGACAGATTTGAGACCAGCCCACAACGTTTTCATTTTTAAAAAAAGTGAACTGGTATAAAAAAGAAAACAATAATCTAACGTTAAACATTTACGTTATTCCTCGCTCTTCAAAATTAGAAATTGTTGGCATATACAATGACTCACTAAAAATTAAATTAAAATCCCCTCCACAAGATAATGCTGCAAATGAAGAATTAGTTAGATTTTTAGCTGAAAAACTAAAAATACCAAAATCAAATATCAAGATTATTAAAGGGCATAAACAAAAAAGAAAAACAATTATAATATCTTCATGCAAACATTTAATCTTGTCTTATCTGGTGGCGGAGTTAGATCTTATGCTCATTTAGGTGTTTATAAATATTGTTTTGAGAATGAAATAAAGTTTAATGAAATTATTGCAGTGTCAGGTGGTTCTTTAATAGCACCATTTATCTTTTTAAGAAAAGACCCTAAAGATGTAATTAATCTTTTTAAAGAAGAAAAAATGCATAAAAAGTTGTTCCCATTTTGGTTTATATCAGATAAGTTTGAATTTTTATTTACAGAACCTACAACAATAAAAATTGGGGAGTGGATAGAAAAACAATTTACAAAAAATGAACTAAAAGAAATTGAACTTGTTAGTAAATTACATATCATGGCAACCAAAAGCCCAAGATGTGGAATAAAAGCTATGTACACAGACATGTTAAAAATTACTGACTTAAAAAATTCAATTGCAGCAAGTTGTGCAATTAGTGGTATTTTTAAAGAACACGAGGTAGGCAACTGTACATATATTGACGGTGGACACTGGAATTCTTGTCCAATATTTTTTAATTTTCAAGACAACTTCCTTTCATTATTAGCTATTAGTCTTGGTTATGTTGGTTTAAAAGAAAACGAAGGTGGAAAAATATCAAAAATTATTCAAGGATTTGAAATCTTATCCTTTGCAAGAGTTCAAGAAGACATTAACAGATGGAAATTTGAAAAAGACTGCAAACAAAGAGGGGATTTATTTGTAATAAATCCAGCTGTATGGAATGTAAGCTCATTAGATTTTAATTTAAAAAACTGGCAAATCGACGAGATTATTAATGCTGGTTATCTTGCAGCAAGAAGAATACTTTCAGAATATAAGGGTGCATCAAGTAACAAAAATGCACTAATCTAAATTTACAAACACACTTTTTACTTGTGTATAAAGTTCTAGCGCATGTAGTCCACCTTCACGTCCAAACCCGCTTTGTTTGTAGCCTCCAAATGGTGTAGCTGGATCAAAGATATTGTAACAATTTACCCAAACTGTCCCTGCTTTTAATGCTCTTGCAACTGCATGTGCTTTTTTAATGTCCTTTGTCCATACACCGCTAGCAAGGCCGTATGTAGTTTCATTCCCTTGAAACACTGCATCATTAACATCTTTAAATGGAATTGCACTTACAACAGGTCCAAAAATTTCTTCTTGTGCAATTCTCATTTTATTGTTAACATTTGCAAAAATAGTTGGCTCTACAAAATATCCTCTTTGTAAGTCACCATCTTTTGCTCTTTCACCACCACATACTGCTTTTGCTCCTTCTTTTTTACCAATATCCAGATATCCAGTTACTCTTTTTAACTGGTCTTCACTAACAAGTGGCCCCATTTGAGTTTCTTCACTTAAGCCAGGACCAAGTTTTATTTTTCTTGCTCTGTCTGAAAGCTTTGATACAAAGTCTTCATAGATTGGTTTTTCTATAAAAAGCCTAGTACCAGCACAACAAACCTGACCTTGATTAAAAAATACACTTCCCATACATCCTCTTAATGCACCTTCAAGATCACTATCCATAAAAACAATGTTTGGTGATTTCCCTCCAAGTTCAAGTGAAACTCTTTTTAAGTTTCCTGCTGAAGCTTTTATAATTTCCCGGCCTGTAGTATATTCTCCTGTAAAGGCTACTTTATCTACATCTATGTGACTTGATAAAGCAGCACCAGCAGTAGGCCCAAAGCCTGGACAAATATTTATAACACCAGCTGGAAATCCTGCTTCCATAATAAGTTCACCAAGCCTAAGAGCAGTAAGTGGTGTTTGTTCTGCAGGTTTTAATACTACACAATTCCCACAAGCAATTGCTGCTGCAATTTTCCATGCTGCCATAAGAAGAGGAAAGTTCCATGGAATAATTTGGCCAACTACACCAACGGGCTCACGTAAGGTATAAGTAAAATAATTCCCACATGAGACTGGAAGTGTCTCACCATGTATTTTTGTAGCCCAGCCAGCATAATATCTAAAATGTTCTACAGTAAATGGAACGTCTACTGCTCTTGATTCATTAATTGGTTTTCCATTATCCAAGGTTTCAAGTTGTGCAAGCTCTTCTGAATTTTTTTCAACTAAATCTGCAAGCTTAAGTAAAAGCTGTTGCCTTTGATATGGAGTAACTTTTTTCCACTCTCCTTCAAATGCTTTTCTTGCAGCCTTAACTGCCTTATCAATATCTTCACTAGAAGCCTCACAAACTTTTACAATTACTTCACCTGTTGCAGGATTAATTGTGTCAAAAGTTTTTCCAGATTTAGCACTTACAAACTCACCACCAATTAACATTTTTTTTGGTGCAGAACTTAAAAACTTTACTACTGATTGATGTAACTCTAATTGTTTTGTTGCCATTGGTTTTCTCCTTTTTTCGTTAAGTGTACTTATAAATAAATTATAAGTCTTTATCTTCTTCTTTCAATTAATCCCATTAAAGAATTAACATTTTCGGAAAGCACTTTGTCTTGCTCAAGTTTTTTCTTAATTTGTTTATAAGCATAAATTGCAGAACTATGAGTCCTCTTAGATAATAATTCTCCAATTCTTGGAAAACTTAACCCTGAATTATGTAAGAGATAAATAGCAATATGTCTTGGCAATGTTAAATCAGAAGACCTTTTTAAACTAATTAAATCGTCAGAGGAAATATTGTAAAAAGAGGCAACAATCTTAAGCATGGTTTCTGGAGATGGTTTATTACAAGAGGAATGATTTGACGATAAAACTCTTTGAACATTTTTTAAATTTATTTCTTCTTGAGTAAAAGAAAAATATGCATGAACTCTCTTTAATACACCTTCAAGTTCTCTTATATTATTTGAATACATAGTCGCAATATACTCTGCAACATCCATTTGCAAATTAATATTTAAACGTTCAGCTTTTAAAAGAATGATGGCCGTTCTGGTTTCAAGATCAGGAAATTGAATATTTGCAATTAACCCGCCTTCAAACCGACTTCTTAGTCTGTCAGCAATAGAAGACAAAGAGCTTGGAGGCCTGTCTGCAGTTAGAATTACTTGCTTGCCATTTTCTTTGAGTGTATTAAATGTATGAAAAAATTCTTCCTGAGTTGCTTCCTTTCCAGCTAAAAACTGAACATCGTCAATCATTAAAATATCCACGTGCCTGAATTTTTCTCTAAACCCAGACATTGAATTGGTTCTTATAGATTGGATCAACTCATTTGTAAAAGATTCAGAGCTTGTATATTTTACATGAGCATTCTTATTTTCACTCATTGCATAGTTTGCAATTGCATGTACTAAATGAGTTTTTCCAAGGCCAACTCCACTATAAATAAATAATGGGTTATATAACTCCCCTTGTGTTTCAGCAATAGCAAGTGCAGCAGCATGACAAAACTGATTACATGGCCCAACAACAAAATTTTCAAAAGTATAAGAAGGATTTAAATTTGTTGCGGACTGAGGGCTGAGGGCCAAGGGTTGAATTTCTACTTCTTTTAAATTTGCAATTGATGAAACAAACTCACTTATCTTTAAATCACTTTTAACAACAATTTCTAATGTGATTTTCCTTTTAATTGTTTTTTCAATGCAATATGAAATCTTATCTATGTAGCATTGTTTGAGAAAGTTCTTATTAAATTCATTTTTTACTGCAAGAGTAGCTTTATCTTCTTTTAGCTCAATGAGCTTAGAAGGCTTTATCCAAGTTTGAAAGCTTGGGCCTTTTATTTCCTTAGAAAGATGGACTTGAACATCTTGCCAAATTTTTTCAACATCATAATTCATAACAAAGACTCTTTAGCTTTTTAAAGCGGACTTATGAGCTTAACATGAAAAAATTGAGAATTAAGAATTGAGAATTGAGAATTTATGTTATAAATATTGGTGTTGCAAAAACATAAGGGAAACAATCAATGAAACGAACTTTAGGTGGATCAAAAAGAAAAAAAATTAAAACTAGTGGTTTTAGGGCAAGATTAAAAACCAAAGCAGGTAGAAACGTATTAAAAAGAAGAAGGTTAAAAGGTCGCAAGAGACTTGCAATAAGTTAATTTATTATGCTACCTAAATCTGAAAGACTAAAAGATAGAAGTCTTTTTAATTTTATTTTTAATCCTAGGAATAAAATGAAACGAAGGCTAAGTTCTAATTTATTAAGTCTTTATTATTTATTTAAGAGAAAAGATATTAACAAGTTACCTAAAGCTGCTTTTATTGTAGGTTTAAAAGTAGACAAAAGAGCAACTAAAAGAAATTTAATAAAAAGAAGAATGAGAGCTGCATATCAATTAATTAAAAACACATTTCTTTTACAAAATAAAACCATTCCAAATGTTTTGATATGGATAGCAAATCCAGGCATAAAGAATTCTACCTTCATGCAAATAAGAGATACAATGGAAGACTTGTTAAGAAAAATTAATTAGGTATATGTTTACAAAAGTTTTTTCTACAATACACACATTCCTTTATATGGCCCTTCCTTTTTCAACCAACTTATGGCAAAAGACAAGATTTTTAAGATCTTTATTTGGCTTTTTTGAATGTCGTTTTTATCCAAGTTGTTCTGATTATTTTTTAGAATCAATTCAAAAACATGGCCTGTTTATTGGCCTTGCTCTCTCAGTTAAAAGGATTTTAAGATGTCATCCATTATGTGAAGGAGGGATAGACGAAGTACCGAGGTTTCGAGGTTACAAGGTTTCGAGGTTACAAGGTTATGAGGTTGCGAGGTTAATTCATGGATTTTAGTTTAATAACATATCACTTTATTTTGCCAATGCTTGATTTTTTCAATCGTACTTTAGGGAGTTACGGCTGGGCAATTATTGCAGTAACAATACTTGTAAAAATTATTCTTTATCCACTTACAAAACAACAAACTGAATCAATGCGAAAAATGCAAGCACTTCAGCCTAAAATAAAAATTCTTCAGGACAGATTTAACCAACAAAAAGAAAGATATAAAGATAAGCCAGGGAAATTAAAAGAAGTACAAGCTGCATTTCAAAAAGATATGATGGAATTTTATCAAACTAATAAAGTAAATCCTCTTGGTGGTTGTTTCCCAATGTTATTTCAGCTCCCAATTTTAATTGCTCTTTTTTGGGCTTTCAATGGTTCTCCATTTAAACCAGTTGCAATAACTGTACCAGTAGAAATTTTAAACAAAGATCAAACATTAAATGAACAAATAAAAGGTTCATCTACACCAACTATTTTTGTTGGTAAGAAAGGAGAAAAAGGAAGATTAGTTTTAAACCCTGGTCCTGTAAGGATTCCAGCTAATAAAGAAATTACATACAGTATTTTTAAGCTTGAAGGAAATATAAATGGGATTACAGAAAACATTCAGTGGCAACTTTCTGACAGGCCATACTATACACCAGGATATACAGCAAAAGACTTAAACTCTTTTGCTGAAATTAAAGTAAAGCCTGATAATAACGTTACTTTAAAAACAAAGCAACCTACAAAAGTTTACTTACAAGCAATCTTACCTGGCAGTTCTGAAAAAGATAATTTCTTGTTTATAAGTGGACTTGGAAAAACTGGGGCAGTTGATCCAATAAGTGGAAAACTAAACATGGATATAATAATTTTAGTTTTTTTGTTTGTAGTAACAATCTGGCTTTCTGGAAAAGTTACTGCAAAATCTTCACCACCTCCAATAGATTTAAAACAAGCTGAGATGCAAAAAACAATGCAAAAAATAATGCCGTCCATGGTAGGTGTAATGACTTTAATGTTTCCTGTCCCTGCAGGGGTACTTTTATATTTTGTAGTAAGTGGTTTTATTCAAGCATTGCAAACATGGATGGTAATGAGAACATAACTTATGCGTAATCAATTTGGCCAATCATTAATTGAACTTATGGTAAGCGTAGTGATTATTACTACTGCTTTATCTGGAATTATTGCAATATTTCCATACATTATTCAAAAAAATGTCAGGATTCAAATGCAAAACCAGGCAGTTAATCTAGCTCAAAACGAATGGGAAAGGTTAAAGTCACTAAGCTATTATGATCAAGAACTTGACGCACTAGGCAGTACAGATGGTATGACAGTCGTTAAAAATGTTAAAGATTTTTTAGTAAGAGTTACTGTTAAGTATATTGATCCAAAAACTGTGGGGAGGCCTGAAAACTATCCAGTTAACATATCTGAAGATACTGGACTTAAAGAAGTAACTATAAGTGTTAAAAGAAAAGACAATATTGGAGCACAAACTAATATCATCACTTATTTTTCAAAAGCAAAACCAGGCAAGGGTTAGCATATTATACATTGGTTAAAGCCTCATAACTTTTGTAAATTTTTTTTAATCAACATTAAATATGGATAATTAATAACTTGAATTTTTTATTAATTGTGAGTATGCTTATAGTAGCCATTTGATAAGACACTAAATCAAAGTGGGCAACACAAGCTAGTATAATTGACCCAAAGGAGAGCGGAAAAATTAACCGCAGTGTTAAATCAAATCGGTAAGTAGGTCGGTTCTCTAGCTTCTCTAGAGAATTAACAAACAATAAAAAGTAATAAAAGGAAATAACCCCCTGTGTTAGAGCTCATACAGGGGGTTACTTTTTGGAAGATGTTATCCAAAAATTAACCAACATTTGTTTTACTTTGTAATTAGTCAGGTACTCCCTATGGAAGTAAACTCAATAAATTCATCAAACCAAACAAGCAGAGCTGATGCTCAAAGCACTACAGATACTAAAAGAAGCGAAGGACTAAAAAAACTTAAAGAGGAACAAGCAGCACTATTAGCTAAGCTTAAAAAAGTAAGAGGACAACCAGACGAAGAAAACAAACTTCAAAGTGCATTAGTTCAAACTCAATATAAAATAAATCAAGAAAGTATTTAAAAATTAATTTACACTAATCCTTTAATTCCTTTAACAAGAAGATAACCTGTTTATGTTTTACTGTAGAAGTCTATTACTATTAAACTAAATTAGAGAACTATATGGTACATACATCTATTACAACATCCACCCAACCAATAGCAGCAGTAACAACAAAGAAGGGCATTCCACAGGTTGTAAATGGACGTAATCCCAATGGAGACTCTGTCATACCTTTAACTGCTACTGGTAGAAATACTTCAACTAGTAACAATATAGAAGAGAAAAAAGCACTAGGACCACCAGATAGAATTGTTACACTTCCAGTTGAGAAGCCTACTACACGTCCCTCTTATGATCCTGTTGTTAGACCTGGGCCTTCTGGACCTCCTACTGTTACACTTCCAGTTGAGAAGCCTACTACACGTCCCCCCTATGATCCTGTTATTGTCCCTGGGCCTTCTGGACCTCCTGATGTTACACTTCCAGTTGAAAGGCCTATTACACCCAGCCCTCATGATCCTGTTATTGGATCTCCTCCAACAAACTCAAATCCCACTGTTGGAGTTCCAGAGAATGAAAGTCCTTCGTGGATGACTGCTCTTACTTCATTGCTTTCACTTTGGGAACTTTTTAATAGTTCAGGGGGAGGGCTTTTTGGTAGTTCAGGGAAAGGACTTTTTAGTAGTCTATGGGGAAGTGATGGAAGAGACGATGATCATTATGTAAGGAAGGGACTTTTTAGTAGTCTGTGGGGAAGTGATGGAAGAGACGATGATCATTATGTAATATACAAGTAGTTACATTCCTCTTAAGAAATAAAACTGAATAGTTGTTGTGGTGGAGAGGATAGTGAGGTGTTTAACAGTGGAGAAAATAACATTTTTACACAAGATGATCTCAGTATTAAATGAGCTAAATCATTCCTTTATCACCAATATCCCTACGATAATATTTCCCTTCAAAATCAATTCTTTCACATAATTTATATGCTAGGACTTGGGCATCTAAGAGATTGTCTGCAAGTGCAGTAACACCTAATACTCTTCCTCCATTTGAAACAAGCCTGCCATCAGTATCTCTTGCTGTACCTGCATGAAAAATAATTCCTTTGGCTTTTAAAATTGACTCAATTGTTTGTGGGTTTTTACCGCTAACAACTTCTATTGGCTCATTAAGTTTCTGAAATCCAATTGGAATACCCTTTTCATAGTTTTGAGGATAACCTTTTGAAGCAATAACTACACAAAGTGCAGCACCACCTAATCTGTGTAAACCTTCTTTATACTTTCCTAAGTCACCTTCAGTAACTGAAAAACAAATTTCAAAAAAATCTTCATCTAATAAAGGTAAAACAACTTGTGCTTCTGGATCTCCAAGTCTTGAGTTAAACTCAACAACTCTTGGATTTCCATGTTCATCAATCATAAGTCCAAGATAAAGAATGCCTTGATATGGATTACCTTCGCTAGCCATCCCAGTTAAAGTAGGAGAAATGATTTCTTCTTTTATTTTTCCAAGCAGCTCTGGGCTTACAAAAGAGACTGGTGCATATGCTCCCATTCCACCTGTATTTGGGCCATTATCGCCATCTTCTAATCTTTTATAATCCTGAGCTGTAGCTAATGTAACAGCATCTTTCCCATCACAAAATGCAAAAACAGAAACTTCTTGCCCTTTTAAAAAATCTTCAATTACTACAAGACTTCCTGCTCTGCCAAATTTCCCATCAAAACAATCATGAATAGCAATTTTAGCCTCATCAAGAGATTTAGCAACTGTTACTCCTTTACCAAGTGCAAGACCATCTGCTTTTACTACAATTGGAGGCTCTTTGGATTTTGCATAAGCTATAGCAAAATCCCTGCTATCAAAACATGCGTAAGATGCTGTAGGAATATTGTGCTTTAGCATAAACTCTTTTGCAAAATATTTTGACCATTCTAATTTTGCTGCGTTTTTTGTAGGTCCAAATATTCTAAGTCCTTTCTTCTTAAAATGATCAACAATACCAAGAGATAAAGGTTCATCCATACCAACAATTGTTAGATCAATTTTTTGTGCAATTGCAGTTTCTGCTAATCTTTCAATATCGTGTGGCTTTACAGGGATACAAGTTGCTACTTCAGCAATACCTGCATTTCCTGGAGCACAAAATATATGAGTCACATGTGGACTTTGATGCAATTTCCAGCAAATTGCATGTTCTCTTCCACCACCACCAATTACTAAAACATTCATAATAAAAATTATATTACAGTTACGAAGTTACAAGGTTACGAGGTTACAAGGTTACGAGGTTACAAGGTTCATAACTTCGTAACTTCCCAACCTCAGTTCATGATAGATTAGAAAAAGCTATGACTAAAAAAAGAAAATATTTTTTATTTTCATGTTTCTTTACTTCCTTACTTCTTTGCTTCTCTACTTCTTTTACAAGTTCTAAGGAATTAAAACCACTTTTACATTTTGTCCAGATCTCTGACATTCATCTTCAACATTCATATGCAAAAGATGCAGAGAGACTACTTGGAAGCTCTGAAAAACTTTTAACTAGTGCTGTTGAACAAATAAATAATATAAAAGATCTGGATCTTGTTTTAGCTACAGGAGATCTTGTAGACACACCAGAAGAAGACTTAGTAGATAAGTTTATTAATATTACTATGTCATTAAAATATCCATTGTATGTTTTACTTGGCAATCATGATGTAAGTATAGGTGGTGGACTTGGTAAAAAAGGATTTATTAAAAAATTTAGTAGAGACGGGGTTAACCCCGTCTCTACTTATTATTCTTTTTTGCCTAATGAAAAGTTTAAATTTATTTGTCTTGATGGCACCACAGATAAAATTGTTACAGCACTTGGGCAAATTGATGACAAGCAACTTAAATGGTTACATGATGAGTTAGAAAATAGTAAGGATAGGTTTGTAATCATTGCTATTCATTTCCCAATAGTTGAACCATATAAAAGTAAGGATCATTTTATTGTTGAACCAGACAGAACTAAGCTTTTAAATTTAATTAAAGAATATAAAAATGTTCTTGCAGTATTTAGTGGTCATTATCATGCTGCAAAATTATCCAAAATTAAAAATATAATTCACAACAGCTGTCCTGCTGTTGTTCAATACCCAAATGCATTTAGAGAAATTACTATCTACAATGATGATCCTAAACATATTTTATTTGATTTCAAGTGGCATGAAGTAAATGGTGAAGAACTTAGGAATAAAAGTAAAAATAGCTCCAGGGCTTGGTCTTTAACACAAGGAGAAGCAAAGGACAGAGAAGGGCTTATTAAATTAAAGAAATATTAGCATTATTATTTCTTACCTGTTATACTTAACAACAATCTTGCTAAGGTCAACAAAATTATTAGGCTATGCCTCATTTGCTGTATTAAGTGCAGCATTAGCTCATCCATTACCTCAAGCCAGTGCAAATGACACAATAAAAAACAAACCTACTTCAAGCATTGAAAAAGTTGAGCTACCTAAAATACCACAAGATCCAAAAGAAGCTGAAACTGAACTTGTTAGGGAACTAATTGATAACAGAGCTGAATATGCTGCACAAATCTTAGAAGATTTTGCAAAAAGGTTAAAACAAAGTAATCTCTCTAAAAAAGCAAGTGATATAAAGTTAGAATCTTTTGAACTATCAAAAGCAATTAATACTGAAAATATGGATATTCCAAGGCTACACAAGTTTCTTAAAACAATAGAACAAGCAGCCATTTTAATTGAAGAATTAATTAACAAGATAGATCCTGCTAAAGTTCAGTGGGAAAATCCGGAGAACTACTATCTTTTATTTGACGCAGAAGGTCTTTATGATTCAACTAGAAGAGCAAGCCGGCTTCAAAGCTGGCTCTTAAACTATGAACCTCCCAAGCCTCTTACATATAATTCTCCATACGGATTTAATAAAACTAAATTAGAAAAAATACTAAGCAATCAAGAAGATCCTTCTGCCGAACAAGAAAATGGAAACAATAATGGCAAAGTTAATTTATCATCGTGGATCCAGGAAGCAAGAAAAGTTCAAAAAGCTCAAAAAGAAAAAGAACTTGAGGCAATAAGAAGGCTACACAATTTAAAAAAGTAGAATAAATTTCTGACCAGCTTTTAAAGCTTCTTCAATTCTTGAAATATCTTTCCCACCAGCTTGTGCAAAATCATCGCGACCGCCACCACGACCACCAGTTACCTCTGCAATTTTGTTTACAAGTTCTTTGGCTTTTAAGCCTTTCTGGATAAGGTCTTTTGTGATGCCTACATAAAATGTTAGAGACGTTGCGAGCAACGTCTCTACATTTACAATTACAGCAACTAGTTTTGTCTCTGATTTAATTTTATTTTCAATATAGATTTTAATTGCATTTGATCCATAATCATCTGACTTGGGAATAAAAAGTAAAACATCATTTGGTAATTTTTGTATTTTGTCTTCTTGCATCTTTAATTTTTCCAAACTAAGAGCAGTTTTTTTTTCTTCTTGTATCTTTTTTACTTCTAGCTCCTTTTCTTTCTGTGATTTTAATTCTCTTTCTTTTTCTTGCTTAACCATGTACTCTCTTAGTGCCTCTCCACTAACTGCTTCTATTCTTCTTGTACCAGCACTAATTGAGCTTTCTTTAATTATTTTAAATTCACCTATTTCACTAGTGTTTTTTACATGCGTTCCACCACAAAACTCAACACTTGCAAGTTCTTTTTCATCCCCCATTTTTATGACTCTTACAAAATCACCATACTTATCCCCAAAAAATGCCAGAGCACCTGTTTTTATTGCATCATCAAATGACATTTCTTTTATTTCTACTGGTAGTTTTTTTTGAATCCAGTTATTTACCATGTCTTCAATCATTTTAATTTCTTCTGGTTTTGCTCCTCGATCAAGCGTAAAATCAAATCTTGTTCTTTCATAATTTACCTCTGAACCTGCTTGCTGAAGGGTTTCTCCAAAGATCTTTCTAAGTGCTGAGTGCATAAGATGTGTAGCACTATGGTGATGTTTTGTGCGAGTTCGTCTTTCTAAGTCAATTTCACATGAAACATTATCTCCAATTTTTATTTCTCCAGATTTTACCTGTACATGATGCATAAAGAGTCCTTCAAATTTTTGTGTATCAGTAACTATAACCTTAGGTCTCTGGTCTATAGTCTCTAGTCTTTGGTCTCTAATAATTCCAATATCACCTACTTGTCCTCCAGATTCAGCATAAAAAACAGTCTTGTCTAAAATAATTTCACCACTTTCTCCTTCTTTTATTTTTTCTACTCTTTCTCCACTTGAGTTTAAAATTGCAAGAACTTTTGCATCACATCTTTCTACTTCATATCCTAAAAATTGTGTAGTTCCAAGTTCTTTTAAAAGATCTCCATAATTTTTTTTATCTGTTAACTTAACTGCAAAAACATCTTTGTTTGAAACTTCTGAATGCTTTTCTTTTGCAGTTTCAAAACTTACAAGATTAACTTCTTTATCCTTTTCTTTTGCAATATCAATAGTTAATTCAACTGGAAAACCATAGGTAGAATATAAATTAAAAGCATCTTCTCCTGAAATTATTTTCCCTGGTTTTAAAAATAAATTATCCAAATAAACAAGTCCTCGTTCAATTGTTTCTAAGAACTTTTCTTCTTCTCGTTTAACTACCTCAATAGTTAAATTTATGTTTAACAGCTCAGTGTAAACCACTGAATAATTTTCTGTCACTACTCCTGGTAATTTATATAAAAATGGCTCTCTCATACCAAGCAAGTAACCAAATCTTGCTGCTCTTCTAATTAGCATGCGGAGTACATAACCACGTCCTAAATTGCTAGGTCTTATTCCATCTGCAATTAAAAAACAAATACAACGAATGTGATCGGTAATGATTCTTGTTTTTAAATCAGATTTACCCTTCGTTATTTCACAAACTGTGTCTAGAATCGGTTTTAAAAGATCTGTTTCAAATGTACTTGGTTTACTCTGTAAAATAAGAGCAATTCTTTCTAGTCCAGCTCCTGTGTCTATATTTTTTTTCGCAAGTAATTTAATCTTCCCTTCTTCATCTTTTTCAAATTCCATAAAAACAAGATTCCAGATCTCTAAATATCTCTCATCTGGATCTTTAAAATCAGGCCCTCTGTCAAAATAAATCTCAGAACATGGTCCACAAGGACCTGTTGGCCCTGGAGGACCCCAAAACACATCTTTCCTACCTAGTTTTTTAATTTTACTTTCATCTAAACCAAGTTTTTTCCATAAATCATAAGCTTCACTATCAAAAGGTGTTATTTTATCTCCCTTAAAAACAGAGACAATCAACTTTTCCTTTGGCAAGCTTAAAATCTTTGTTACATAATCCCATGCCCAAGAAATTGCTTCAGATTTAAAATAATCTCCAAAACTAAAATTTCCAAGCATTTCAAAAAACGAGTGATGTCTTGTTGTTCTCCCAATATTTTCAAGATCAGAATCTTTTCCTCCAACACGTGTACATTTTTGAATAGTTGCTGCACGTTTAAATTCAGGTTCTTTTAAATCTAAAAAATATGGTACAAACTGAACCATGCCAGCTCCTGTTAATAAAAGTGTTGGATTGTCTGGTATTAAAGAGCTGCTCTTGACATATGTGTGACCATGCTCTTTAGAAAAAAAACTAATCCAAGACTCACGAATTTCTTTTGAGGTTGCTGGTCCCATTCTGAATAATTATATATCACGAATTCAATTCTTCAAATAATTTCTCCATCATGCTTCTGTCCTTCTTTCCAACACGTGATTCAACACCACTATTTAAATCAACTGCAAAAGGTTTTACTCTTTTAATTGCACTTTGAATATTATAAGGATTTAAACCTCCTGCAAGGATAATTGGTAACCTTGATTTTGAAACTATTTCTTGCGCAATATTCCAGTCAGATGGCTTTCTTGTCCCGCCCATTTGACTCTTTCTGTCATATGAATCAAGTAAAAAACAATCACAGGCTTTTTTGTATGCATTTAATTGTATAACTGATGCTTCTTTCGTAGGAAGAGCTTTAATTATTCTTAGAGACTTATTAAATCTTTTCAACTCATTACAGTAAGAAACTGGTTCTGTCCCGTGTAACTGAACAGTATTCACTCCAAAAAGATGAGTTAAATAAAGCACCTCACTTATACTTTCATCCTGAAAAACTAAAACAGGTTCAACTAACGGTGGTAATCTATCAATTATTTCTCTTGCTGTCTTTATATTGATTCGTCTTTTCGATCTTTTAACAAAGTTTAACCCAACAGCATGAATTGGAAATGAACAAACCATTCTTGCATCGTAAACTGATGTTATCCCACAGATTTTAATCCTTATATTGTGCACTTTTATTCCACCAATCCACTAATTGCATTTATTGTTATTGTTTTTTCTTTTAAATTAACCTCTGGAACTATTTCATCTACAAAAGGTATCATTATTTCTTTTCCTTCTTCATTTTTAATTACAAGAATATCATGCCCTGTGTTTAATATATGATCTACCTTTCCTATTAACTCACCAGTTTCGGTATAAACAGTTAAACCTTCTAAATCATGATAGTAATATTCGTTTTTTTGAAGCTCTTTAAACTCAATAGTTGAAACATAAACAGATAAACCTACTAAGCTTTCAGCAACCTCAATATTATCAATTCCCTCTAATGTAAACAGATGAACATTTTTATGTTTTTTTGATTTTAAAACTTTAAACTCTTGCTTAATAGTATTAGCTCCTTCTAAAAAAATTGAATTAATTTGTAAAAGATAATTAGATGGATTTATTAAAGGGATAATTTTTAAATCTCCCTTATTCCCAAATACGCCTACAATTGTGCCAATTAAAAACATACTGCTTTATTTATCATCCATGTACAGACGCCCCACTGGGGCGTCTCTAGCCAAATACTATGCTTGGCTTTGTACCACCCTCAATTATTGTCTCTGGTGCCCATACAGAATTTGAAATCATTTCTGTGTTTTCTTTTACCTTACAATCATTTCCAAGAATGCTATTTATAATTTTTACATTACTACCTACATAAGAATTAGCCCAAATTATTGAATTATCAATGTAAGAATTTTCTTTTATTGTACAGTTTTTCTCAATGTACGTTAGTCCTGTAATTTTTACATTTGATTCGATTTTTACATTTTCAGCCATGTAAACCTTTCCATTAATTCTTGCACTTGAATTTATTGAAACTCCTTTTTCCCTATAGCCAAAATTGGTCTTAAGAGCACTGATGTCAATCTTTACTTTCTCATCTAATGAATCTTGAATGCCCTTGCGATAATTTTTTAAAGTCCCAATATCAGCCCAATACGCATGAATATTAATAGCTTGCATTGGAATATTTTTAGCCATTAGTTTCTGAAAAAGATCAGTTGCTACATCATATTTAGGAGCTTCTTTTTCAGATGGGATCTCATTTAAAATCTCTTGACTAAAAAAATAAATTCCAGTATTTGCTAGGTTACTTTTAGCTTCATTTGGTTTTGGTTTTTCTTGGAATGAAATGACTTTGTTATTTTTATCAGTAACAACAACTCCAAATTGGCTTGTGTCTTCAACCTCTTTTATCCCAATGGTTACAGGACATTTACCTTTTATGTGTTCTTCATATAAAGAACTTAAATCAAGATCAGTTAAAGCATCACCCATAATAATTAAAATAACATCATTAGTTAAATATTTTTTACAACTCCTAATCCCTCCTGCAATGCCAGTCAAATCTTTTTCATAGACAAGATTTAGATTTACACCAAATTTTTTATTAGCATCTTTAAAATAATCTGAGACTTTATTTGCATGAACATGAGTATTTGCTGCTAAATTAGTAAAACCATGTTTTACGCAAAGGTCTATAATGTGCTCCATAACTGGTTTCCCAAGAATAGGACAAAGTGGTTTTGGAATGTGAGTTGTAAGTGGATCAAGTCTGGAACCTACACCAGCTGCTAGTATCATTGCTTGATTATGAGAGTTCAACTATTTCTCCTCTCAGCACGTTCAATAGCTTTTAAAACCTGCATTGGAGAAGTTCCTCCATAAATATTCTTTGATTCTACACAAGACTCAATCTTAATTTTCTCAATGATGTCATCATTAAATGATCTATGAAAACTATTCCATTCACTCATGCTTAAATCCTTAAACTGTCTTTTCCTTTCAATACAATATGCAACAATTTTCCCAACTACTTCATGAGCAACTCTAAATGGTATTCCTTTTTTAGTTAAATAATCTGCAACATCTGTTGCACTAACAAAACCACTGTTGGCAGTTTCGTACATCTTTTCTTTGTTAAAGTTTATATTTTGTAAAAACTCATCTGCTATTTGCAAGACAATTTTTATGTTATCAACTGAATCAAAAATTCTTTCCTTATCTTCTTGAAGATCTTTGTTATATGCTTGAGGAAGTCCTTTTAAAACTGTCAACATACTAACTAGATTGCCAAGAAATCTGCCTGCTTTTCCACGTATTAATTCAGGAACATCAGGATTTTTCTTATTGGGCATCATGCTGCTTCCTGTAGCATATGAGTCAGATATAGCTATATATTTAAATTCTTCACTGTTCCATAAAATTAACTCTTCTGAAAATTGACTTAAGTGTATACCTAACAAGGAAATATTAAACAAACATTCTGCAAGAAAATCTCTGTCACTTACAGCATCCATGCTATTTTCTGATAAAGCTTTAAAACCTAATTCTTTTACTAAAAAGTTTCTGTCGATTGGAAAACTTGTTCCAGAAAGTGCACCAGATCCAAGTGGCAAAATATCAATTCTATTTAAATTTTCTTTAAATCTTTCTATGTCTCTTAAAATTTTTTGTTCATAAGAAAGCAAATAATGCCCAAGTGTAATAGGCTGAGCTGGTTGAAGATGAGTGTATCCTAAGATAATTGTATTGTAGTAATTTCTTGCAAGCTGTATTAGTATACTTCTTAATTTTTTTAATAAATTTATTATTTCTTTTACTTCTTCTTTTAACCACAATCTAATATCTGTAGCAATTTGATCATTCCTGCTTCTGCCAGTATGAAGTTTTTTTGCAACCTCACCTATTATATTAATTAGCCTACATTCAATAGCAGAATGAATATCTTCGTTTTTATTTTCTTCAAACCATTTATTTTTTTCAATTTCTATTTCTTCATAAATTTTTGCTAAACCACGGATTATTTCTTCAGACTCTTGTTTAGAAATAATCCTAGAGTGAGCAAGCATCTTTGCATAAGCTATTGAGCAAGCAATGTCTTGCTTATAAAGTCTTTTGTCAAAGCTAAGACTTGAGTTAAATTGATCTAAAAGAAGAGCTGTTTCTTCCTTAAAACGTCCAGACCATAGTTTTTTATCGTTAGACCTATTCATGATACAGCTTCACCGGTTCACCGGTTCATCCCTCCACCGATTTATTCCCTTAAATCTTTTGAAACATATAACCAGTTCCACGTGAAGTAAGTATAAGTTCTGGATTTGTAGGATCTTCTTCAAGTTTTGATCTAAGCCTACTTATATGAACATCAACAACACGAGTATCTATTCTATGATCTGCAGGATACGACCAGACTTGTTGTAAGATTTCTGCTCGTGAATATGGTTTACCAGAATTATTTACTAAAAGTTCAAGCAAGTTAAACTCCATTCCAGTTAACCTTATTCTTTCATTGTTTTTATAAACCTGTCTTTTGCTTGTATCTATTTTTAAATTGCCAATTACAATTACATTATTTGAGTGACCTACACTTTGATCCATTGGCCTATCTGTAACTCTTCTAAGGACAGCTTTAATCCTTGCTTCAAGTTCATTTGGACTAAATGGTTTTGTTACATAATCATCTGCTCCCATTTCAAGTCCTTTAATTCGATCAGCGACATCTGTTACTGCACTTAAAATTATGACTGGGACTTCAGAGTATGATCTAATTTCCTTACATACTGCAAAGCCATCAGTTTTTGGTAACATAATATCTAGAATTACAATGTCTGGATGATAAGTGTTAAATTTCTCTATTGCTTGTTCACCATCTACTGCAACATCAACTTGATATCCTGAAAGTTTTAAACGTGTTTCAAGAATTCTTCTTATAGCAGTTTCATCATCAACAACTAACACTTTAGTTTTTGGTTCCTTCTCTATAATTTCACTTGTTGGTAAAGGAGAAGTTTGGACAGTTTCATTTTGTGTTTTTAAAACTGTTTCCATAAAGTTGCACTCCAGTAAATAAATTTAAATTTGTGAACTATGCTTATCTTATTTAACCACTAATATATCCCATGTTAAGAAATATGAACAGTCTGTGTTTTATTGTAAACCCTTAAAAATTACTCAAAAGACATTGATTTTTCTAGTATTAACTATTGTTATTATCTGCTTAAGCTCTGTCCAAAATAGCAATAGCGAGATAAAAATACAATTAAGAAGCTTTATGAACTCGCTCCGGCCAAAGAAGATTTGTTGACGAACGAGTACTAGCTAAATCTTAAATCCTTGTCAGAGATTATAAAAACAAAATAGATAAAATTTTTTTAAGACTGGTAAGTTTATTTATCCCAAGTAATAGTCTGAAGATAGAGGAAGACCTTTAGCTTCTTGATTTCTAGCAGGTAAGTCACCACTTTCAAATTTAATTACATCAGCTAATGTTTTATGTACAAGAGAATTAAATAAAAGCGCGCCTTTGCCTTCTCCGTAAAGACTTGGTTCTAGGTGAATAATTGTAAACTCTTTTCCTAAACTTATTGCTCTTGCTAGAGCACGAAACATTAACTTTTCCATATACTCACGGCCATCTGGACTTTTAAGAGTTTCATCTACTAAGTTATAATCTCCATTAATTTTTAATCTGTCTACTCCTTTGCAATCATTGAAACTAAAAATGACTCGATTTACATTTTCTTGTTGTAGCAAGTGGAAAAGTTCTTCTTCAAGTTTTTTTAAATCCTGTGATTTGTTATTAAAAGTTGCAAAGTTTTGAAAGGCTGGATTTATTTCAACACGATAAATCCCATCATCTTGATTTGAATTAGTAATTAAAACATGATCAACTCTAAGTATTACCCAACCATCTTTTGGTTTTCCAACTTCTGTAGCTGGCTCAGTTGTATAAAGTTCATGGACTTCTTCATGTCCTATGTTCGGAATATGAAGCCTTCCTTGGAAACCTACTTGGTTACCTAGTCTTCCTACTGATGCTATCCCCATACACTTACTCCTTTGTTATGTGTATATGAATTCCTTTTGCCACAAGTTGTTCCAAGTCATCACAAACAATTAAGGTTTATTGTAAAGGTTGCTTACATATTTGTCTAGAGCAAGGCAGATTAAATTTATTTTATCTATGCAGCAGTCCTTATCTGAGGCTGGGGTTGTAAAGAATCAAGCTTAGTGCTCCATTTATCATTTTCTTCCTTTGCTCGTTTGTAAGACTGCGCCATATCAGGAGAAAGCGAGTTAAGAAAAATCTCTTCAATTTCAGCTTGAGACTCAAACTCAAATTCTCTACCTATTCTTATAGCACTGTTAGCACAAATAAAATTAGTAAACGGTTCAATTCTGCCTACATATTCATGAAACCACCCACAGCTTGTAAACATGTACTTCATGAATTTTTGCATTTCAAGAAGCTTATAGGCCTTGTCAATATCTGCATTTGGCTTTTTATGAAGATCAAAAAACTCATAAAAAGATCTTGAATTTGAAACTACAAGACCATAGTCTAGAGCAGCCTTTTCTGGATCCTTAAAATATTTGGGCGCATTCTTTTCATATACAAGCTTAAGACTTGTGTTTAAAGAATCAAGTGCATTTCTAAATTGTACTCTCCAAGACGGATGCCAATGAGTAATTCCATAAAGAGAATATCTGTCTTCAAGCCACTTATTTCCATTCTGTTCCTTTTCTTCTCTTACAAGTTGTCCCCATCTGTTAAGCTCTACATCACAGCTCCAGGAAGAGTTATTGTATATTTGTACTTCCATTTGTGGAGGATTTTTTTCAAGGAACAAACCATAGTTCATAAACTCAGCACTCTGCCAATCTTTCTTTTTGGTATCAATAATATTTACTGCGCCAGCAAGTAAAGATGCTTTCCCTTTTTGGTGCCAGCCAAATGTTTCTCCATCTATTCCAAAATGTTTAAAATCACCTCGTGCTCCAAACCATCTATGTAAGAAATTTTCACTCCTATCATATACCCAACTATCGCTTCCATTTGGAAATGCTATATTATTTTGGAATTTATGATCATAAAAGAATACATTTATATTTTTGTTTTTGTACTTCTCGTCTTTAAAATGAACTTTATAAGCATAAGAAGGATCAACATTTTTCCCTTCCCATCCAGCATCCTGCCAACTCTTGTCATCACTGCCAATTTTTCTAAATTGCTTTGCTTGTGTTGGAGAAAGTATTGTATATTTTATCCCTTCATCAGCAAGCAAAGCTAAGGTTCCTTCATCTACTGCAGTTTCAGGGAGCCAGACTCCTTCAGGACGTTTTTTATAGTGCATTTCATATTCTGCAAGTGCCCAACGTATATGAGTAAGCTTATCTCCATTTTTTGCAAGTGGCAATATTGCATGGTTTGGAGAAGCCTGGGCAAGTGCATTGCTATGTCCTTCAAATCTATCAGTGCTAGCTTTTTCACTTTCTATTATCTTGTCGTATACGAGAGGAGCATGCATCCATAAATCCTTTAATAAAGTTGGTCCAAAATTAAAAGCTAATGCTTTAAATACCCCTCCTTTAGCAAGAGCCTCATAACATTGAGGAGTTATTTCTCTAATATTCCAGTCAGTTGCTTCTTTTCCATCAGCATGTGGAATTAAGTTTCTTGCTCCTATTGCCTTATCATTGAGTCTTAGTTTTAAAGGAATAAAAGCAACATCGGACATATTTCTAATAGGTTGATAGCAGTGAAGTACTGCACCTAATTGTATACTCATAAACTCCTTTGTTTATTTCCTTGAATTAATTTGTAATTCTATAAGATGTTTTTATTTTTGTCCAGGTTCGTAAAAGCTAAACTTTTGTGAATTTACGTTTTTGCCAGTACTTTAGCCTCTTTTACAAGCCATTTTAAATATTTTTCAGATCCAATATCTATAGGCAACCCAATAACTTCTGGAACTGTGTAGCTATGCATTGACTTAACTTTATCTTTTAAGGCTCCGAAATTCCCTTTTACTGTTTTAATTATGCAAAGAGCTTCTGCATCTCTGCAAATCTCTCCCTGCCATCTGTAAATTGATCTGACCTTATTTATAATATTTACACAAGCAGCTAAACCATCTTTTACAAGTTCACCTGCAATTTTTTCAGCTTCTGTAACATCTTTAGTAGTTACAAAAACTATAATTGGATCTTTATCAAGAGCAGGCATTTTTTTACCCCAAAGAAAATATTACCACACCCCGCATTGTATAGTATTTAGTGATTTCTGTAAAAAAGATGCACGATCTCTCTAAAACCTATAATCCAAAAGAAGTTGAAGAAAAATGGCTAAAGATTTGGTTGAGTGAAAAACTTTTTAAGTCCGAAATTATTTCAACTAAGGAAAACTTTTCAATTGCACTCCCGCCGCCAAATGTTACTGGAAATCTTCACATGGGTCATGCATTTGGGGATACTATTCAAGATGTTTTAATCAGATACCACAAAATGAATGGGAAAAACGTTCTTTGGCAAGGTGGGACAGATCATGCTGGTATTGCAACACAAGTTTTAGTTGAAAGGGATATTTTAAAAAATGAGAAAAAGAGAAAAGAAAATTTAGGAAGAGAAGAATTTTTAAACTATGTCTGGAAATGGAAAGAAAAACATGGAAATGAAATCATTGATCAAATGAAAAAACTAGGTTGTTTTATGGATTATGATCGCCTGGTTTTTACAATGGATAAAAATTACACAAAAGCAATCAGAAAAGTATTTGTAGAACTTTATAAAAAAGAACTGATTTACAGAGGAAAAAGAATAGTTAACTGGTGTCCTAAATGTTTAACAAGCATAAGTGATCTAGAAGTAGAAACTGAACAAATAAAAGGAAAACTTTATTATATTTTATATCCATTTGATATTAAAGATATTTCAAAAGGCGGGCTTACTGTAGCTACAACACGCCCAGAGACAATGTTTGGAGATATTGCTGTAGCAGTAAATCCAAATGATGGAAGATATAAGAAACTTGCAGGAGGCAGGGTGACCCTGCCTTTACTAAATAAACAAATTCCAATCATTTCAGATTCTACAATTGAAATTAATTTTGGAACTGGTTGTTTAAAAATTACTCCTGCTCATGACATTGCTGACTATGAAATTTTTGAGAGAAATAAAGATCTTAAAGAATTTCCTGAAATCTTGTCACCAAATGGGAAAATCCAAGACAAAGAAAATCTTGGCATACCAAGTGAAATAGTAAATCAAGACAGGTTTAAAGCAAGAGAAATAACTATTCAAAAACTTGAAGAGCTTAATCTGATAAAAAAAATTGAAGAATATAATCAACCTTCAATCAAGCATGATAGGTGTGGGGCAGTAATTGAGCCGTACTTATCTCTTCAGTGGTACATAAAAATGGAGCCACTTGTTAAACCAGCTATTAAAGTTGTAGAAGATAAGAAAATAAAATTTATTCCTGAAAGATACAAAGATCATTATTTAAACTGGTTAAAAAATATTAAAGATTGGTGCATATCAAGACAGCTTTGGTGGGGACATCAGATACCGGTATGGTATAGGAAGGGAACAAGTGAGATCTACGTTTCTGAAGAGCCTCCAAAAGATGTGGGAAACTATACTCAGGACCCAGATGTTTTAGACACATGGTTTAGTTCTGCACTATGGCCTTTTGTGACATTAGGGTGGCCAGATGAGAACAAACCGGCGAACAATTATTTTAAAACTTTTTATCCAACAAGTATTTTAGCAACAGCAAGAGAAATAATTAATCTTTGGGTTTCAAGAATGGTTTTTATGAGTTTAGAGTTTACTGGTCAAGTTCCATTTAAAGAAGTATTAATTCATCCTGTAATTCAGACACCAGACGGGAAAAGAATGTCAAAATCAAAAGGCAATGCAATTGATCCACTTGAAATGATTGAAAAATATGGAGCTGATGCAACCAGGTTTTGGTATTTTAGTCTTGGAGTAACTGGGAATCAGGATGTCCGCTTCCCAGGGAGAAAAGATAAAGATGGAAAGTGGGAATCAGATACTCTTGAACAATATAAAAGATTTGCAAATAAATTATGGAACGCGGTTAGATTTGTCCTGCAAAATTTAGATAAAGAAAAAAAATATGAACTTGATTTAAATAACTTAGACAAGAAAAAACTTACCATAGCAGACCGTTGGATACTTCATAAATATACTGAGTTGCTTTGTAATACTAAGTTGTGTTTTACTGAGTATCAGTTTACATATTTTGCAGATCAAATTTATAAGTTTACCTGGAATCAATTTTGTGATTGGTATATTGAAATAGCAAAAAGCCAGTTAGTTGATCCTGATTTAAAAGAATCAACTCAAAAAATCCTTTTTTATATAGTAAGTGGAATTACAAGAGTACTGCATCCTATTATGCCATTTATTACAGAAGAAATATGGGAGATGTTAAAACAATCGGGATTGATTTCTAATGCTAGTTATCCAAATGCTAAAACAGAATTTTTAGATAACGAAGTTATAGACAGCCTTGGCCATGTAATTGAAACTACTGAAGCAATTAGAAATTTAAGACAAACTTCTGGAATTCCCTGGTCAAAGAAAATAGAAGTTAAATTATTTACTAAAGATAAACTTGAAAAACTCGCACTTGAGAGTTCATCAAAATTTATTAAAACTCTTACTCAGTCTGATTTAGATATTTTAAGTGACTTTCATCCAATAAAACCTTCAACTGGAGCACTTATTGGAAATACAAGAATCTTAATTCCACTATCAGGTCTTGTTGATCTTGACAATATGTTAAACAACTTAAACAAAAGAAAAGGTCAGTTTGAAAAAGAGCTAGAAAATCAAAAAACAAAGCTTAATAATTCAAACTTTGTTAACAATGCTGCTCAGGATAAAATAGATGAAGTTAAGAACAGAGTCTCAGAACTTGAAAACCAGATAAAAATAATTAACGAGCAGATAGGGCTTCTGAAATAATGTAAGGGCAGACCTGTGTGTCTGCCCAAATAAACTATATGAAACAAAAAAAAATTGCAATCCTAGGCTCAACAGGATCAATAGGTAGACAAACTCTTGATGTAATATCAGCATTTAAGGATGATTTTGAAGTTATTGGTTTAGCAGCAGGTGGAAATGCACAGCTCTTAGCAGAGCAAGTAAAAGAGCATAAGCCAAGATTTGTATCTGTAAAAGACTTATCTTTAGCACAAGAATTAAAGTTAATTTTAAAAAATCCACTCATTGAGATTTTCTGGGGAGATATTGGACTCGAATTTATTTCCTCTTGCTCATGTGACATTGTAGTAAACGGATTAGTTGGATCGCTTGGTTTAAAGCCAACAATTTCTGCACTAAGTTATGGAAAAAGAGTAGCATTTGCAAATAAAGAAACCTTAGTAATTGCAGGAAGCTTAATTAAAGAATTACTTATAAAAAACCATGGTGAAATTATTCCACTTGATAGCGAGCATGTTGCAATTCACCAATGTATTGGTAAAGACGCCCCAACAGGGCGTCTCCCCAAAGAAAAAATAAAGAGAATTATTTTAACAGCATCAGGCGGTCCATTTAGAACATGGGAAACAAATGCAATACAAAAAGCAACAAAAGAGCAAGCACTAAAACATCCTACTTGGGTAATGGGACAAAAAATTACAGTAGACTCTGCAACTCTCATGAATAAAGGATTAGAAGTTATTGAAGCAATGACTCTTTTTAATTTAAGTGAAAAACAAATCGATGTTTACATCCATCCTCAAAGTATTATGCACAGCGCAGTTGAATTTATTGACGGGAATATAATTGCACAGCTTGGTGCTACTGATATGAGACTTCCTATTCAATACTCGCTTTTTTATCCTGAAAGAAAAGAATTACCATTTAACTTGTTTTGTGATTTGTTATCTATTGGAAAACTTGAGTTTGAAAAGCCTGATCTCAATAAATTTCCATGTTTAAAACTAGCTTATGAGGTTGCATCAAAAGGAAAAAGTTATTCAATTGTTCTAAATGCTGCAAATGAAGTTGCTGTTGATATGTTTTTAAAAGAACAAATATCTTTCGGTGGTATTGAAAAAATTATTTCTCAAGCTCTAGAAAATCATAATCCAACTCTTCCTGCATCACTTGAAGAAATTATTGAGATAGATAATGAAACAAGAAAAAAAGTAAAAGTAGAAGTAAGTGTTAACTAAATTAATTATTGGTCTTGGAAATCCAACTGAAGAGTATAAAGATACTCGACATAATATTGGTTTTACTGTGCTTAACACTCTTAGTAAAAAATATAAGATATCAAAGAAAAAAGAAAAAAAGCTTCTTTGTTGGTATGGACATGGAAAGACAGAAAATTACAATATTATCCTAGCTTGGCCAACTACATACATGAATAATTCTGGGAATGCAGTTGTTAAATTACTAAATTACTTTAAGATTGATTCTAAAGATTTAATCGTAGTACATGATGAAGTAGCACTAAATCTTGGAAAAATTAGAATTGTTTTTAATAGTAGTGCAGCTGGTCATCATGGTGTAGAATCTATAATCCAGTCTTTAGGAGGTGTACAAGAATTTACAAGACTTAGAGTTGGCATAGGACCTGATCCTGGTGGAGATATAAGGGCAGATTATGTTTTAAGGAAGTTTACGCCTAATGAAGAAAAGCTAGTAAAAAAAGTAGTGGATATTTCAGTAGATGCCATCGAGATAATAATAAATGAAAATATTGAAAAGGCCATGAATAAGTTTAATGGAGTAGAAATAAAAGTATGAAACAATATCAACCTTTATATTTAAAATATCGCCCACAAAAATTGTTTGAAATAATTGGACAGGAGTTTGTTAGAAAAACTCTTTCTAATGCAATTTTATACAATAAAATTGTTCATGCTTATCTTTTTTGCGGGCCACGTGGTACAGGAAAGACCTCTACAGCAAGAATACTTGCTAAGTCACTAAATTGTATGTCTGGGATTACGTTAGAACCTTGTGATAAATGTCTAAGCTGCAAATCAATCATTCAAGGTAACTCGCTTGATGTAATAGAAATTGATGCTGCAAGCCATAGAAAGGTAGAAGACGCTGAAGATTTAATAAACAGAGTAGGACTAGTTACATATGGATCCAGGTTTAAAATTTATATTATTGATGAAGTGCATATGCTTACTGATCATGCTTTTAATGCACTCTTAAAAACAATTGAAGAACCGCCAAAAAATGTAATTTTTATTTTAGCTACAACAGAAGAATACAAAGTGATTCCAACAATTATTAGCAGATGTCAAAAGTTTGATTTTAAGCCTGCATCAATAATTGAAACTGAGAGCAAGATTAAAGCAATTACAAAAGAAGAAAAAATAAACATTGATCAAAATATTATTAATTTTATTTCAAAGAAGTCCCTTGGCTGTTTGAGAGATGCAATATCACTTTTAGATCAAATAAGTGTTCTACAAGATGATGATAGACCAATAGATTCAAAGGAAGTATTTAAACTTCTGGGAACAGTTGAAAGAAGTGCTTTGTTTACATTAATGGAAGCAATATTAACTTTTAATAAAAAAAGAGTTATAGATCTTGCTGAAGAGTTAATTAAAACTGGAAAAGATATAAGTGAAATATTTAAAGATTTACTAGAGTTAATTATTGATCTAGCAAAAGCAAAAATTGACCCTGAATGTAGAAATGAATTAAGTAAGGAATTATCAAACGATTTAAATGTCTTAGAAAAAGTTAAACAAGGGCATTTACTAAAAATTATTGACAAACTACAGGATGCATTGACAAAGCTCCGATTTGCACTAAGTCAAGAGTTACAGTTTATGGTAGAGATTATGAGTATGCTTGATGAAGATTTTTTAGTTTCTATGACAGAGTTAAAAGAAAGAATTGAAAAGCTTGAAAACCTTGAAACCTTGAAACCTCAAAACCTTGAAACCTCAAAACCTCAAAACCTTGAAACCTCAAAACCTCAAAACCTTGAAACCTCATGGAAACAAGCCATCAGTCTAATAGACAGTAACCCAACAAAAACTTTACTTAATCAATCTGAAAGTTATCTAATTAGTTTATCTAGTGAACTTGCTGAGATTGGTTTATCTAGAGATATGTTTCTGCCAAGATTAGAACAAGATACAAAAAAGAAAGAAATGATAATTAGAGCTATTAAACTCTCAACTAATATAGAACCAAAAGTAATTAGATTTAAAGTTGAACCACATGCTCAGATTTCAGAAACCTCGAAACTTCAAAATCTCGAAACCTTGAAACCTCGAAACCTTGAAACCTCCAATGATGATGAGTTATCAAGAAGCATAAAAGACTTACTTGGTGCTAAACAAATTGAATAGTTACTGCGAACCTCCTACTAGAGCAATATCCTTTTCACCAAATGCCCCGTTGTCACATGTCACTTCAACGGTAACCGTTTCAGAAGTTCCTTGTTTAATAAGATTTCTAGCAGCCAAGATTGGTACTTTACCTACTAGTATTTTTTTACCTCTGCTCGGGCTTAAAACAAATCTGCTTGGTCTTACTTTTAAAAACGTTTCATCTGAACTGTCAACATCACACCTGCTAATTGATGTAAAATCTGTTTGCTCAACTACTATCTTAATTACATTTAATTTCTTTAACTTTAGTCGAACTGAGCTAGGAGCAGTTATGGATAGACTTGGTTCATCTTCTTCAGGCTCGTCTGAGGTAGGAGTTGGGGTCGGAGTTGGAGTTGGAGTTGGAGTTGGAGTTGGTTCTGGTGCAGATTGTGTATTTATTTTAGCTGTTGTTGTTAGTTGACTAGTTATATTTGTCCCGCCAGCTGCTTCTACTTTAGTAACTGTTATAGTTGGACTACCAACAACTGAGCCTTGTTTTAAATTTCCATTTATTGTTAAAGCTCCATCAGTAATTGCACCATTAAATACAACAGAGATTACATTTTTTGTTGAGTCTACATTAGACAATAATACTGATGCGCCATTTGCCATAACTGTAAAACTACTATCTAACTGTGCTGAACCACTTGGATTAAATGCAACTGTTATATTTGTTGCTGACAATGAATTTAATACATTACCTGATAAGGTAATTGTATAAGTGATTGGTGTTGTTTGTGCAATAGCTTTATTAGCACAAAAAACAAAGACCAAAATTACAAAAAGAAAAAAAGTTTTATACCTGTTCATTTCATCCCCCTTCAAAGTAGATATTCACATCCCTGTTGTTCTTATTCCCTGCTTTGAGGACAAGGCTTTAAAAAGTAACAAAATGTAAATTACAAGATATTCTACTCAAGCATTGCTACAGCCCAGGCACAAATTGCATTTTTATTTCCAATTGAATCTAAACCTTCATTTGTTTTTGCTTTTATATTTATTTTGTTATCTTTAACTTCTAGGACACTTGCTAACTTTTTTTTCATTTGACTTATATACGGAGCTAACTTAGGTTCCTCTGTTACTACTGAGCAATCTATGTTTTCTATTAAATATCCATTATTTTTTAATGATTCAAGAACAACTTTAAGTAAATCAATGCTATAAGCGCCTTTCCATTTAGGATCTGTATCAGGGAAATACTGACCAATGTCACCAAGGCCAGCTGCACCTAAGAGTGCATCAATAATTGCATGCGTAAGGACATCAGCATCTGTATGACCAAGAAGACCTTTTGAGTAAGGGAGCTCCACACCTCCAAGTATAAGTTTTCTACCTGGAACAAGTTTGTGAATATCATACCCGTGACCAATCCGCATAAAAAAAGACTATAGACTAAAGACCAAAAAAAATTTTACCACTGCTCATGGTCTATGGTCTATAGTCTTAAGTAACGCTTAACCAAAAATGTTGATAATTTAATTAAGCAGGGTAAAAAACCATTATGAGAACTTCAGGACATATTGCAATATCAGCCGCAATAGGTTTAAGTACCTATTTACTTTATGATCAAATTGCTCCAGCCGTCGCAAGTTTTTTAGTAGGTACGTTAATTGATCTGGATCATGTTATTGATTATTTTTATGCACATGGGAAAAAGTGGGATTGGAAGAAAGTTAACGGAGCACATCATGAGCATTTCAGTGGAAAGCTTTATATACCTTTACACTCATATGAGCTTTTGATTTTATTCTTTATCCTAACTTTAGATCCAGCACTTACACCATGGAGAGTTGGAATAAGTCTTTCACTTATAACACATTTCCTTTGCGACCAATTCTTTAATCCTAACAGAAAATTCTCAACATACTTTTTAATTAATAGAATTATCCACAGGTTCAATGTAAAAAAGATTTTAAAAGAACCTAAAAAATACTTACAGGTTAGAAATTAATTTTTTCTTTCTCCTGTTATAGCAAAATTCACCAGTTGCCCAATTTTTGCAGCATGATCGCTTGCTCTTTCAAAACTTTGTGCTATGAAAAAAAGTTTTGAAATGCTGTCAACTTTTTCTTCAGGAGATGACTTAATCATATTGATGATTTTTTTAATTGCACTCCTATATATAGAATCTACTCTGTCATCTTCTTCAGCAATTTTATTTACTCTTCCATCAAATAAAACTGAGTAGGCTTGAATTGCTTCTCCAAGCATTTGAACACTTAAGCGAGCCATGTCAACTATTTCTTCAGGCATTCCAATATCGGGAAAACTAACTTTTTCAAGAAACCTTGCAATTTTCTTATAATGATCTCCTATTCTCTCTAAATTATCTGTAATTTGAATAGAAGTAATAATCTGCCTGAAGTCTTTAGCTACTGGCTGTTGTAAAACAATTAACTTATCACCATAGTCATGTACTTGCCAACGAGCATTGTCTATTTCTTTATCCTTATTTTTTATCTTAAAGAAAAGTTCAGATACATCATGCTTTTTAAAATACTCAAGCAATAGTTCACCATTAGCTTTAACCTTTTCTGCTAGGTCCAAAACTAACGACTGTAGTTCAATAAGTTCATCCCGGAAAGTTACACGTGCTTGAGTCATGAATATATTATACAAGCTTTCAGCTCTCAGCTTTCAGCTCAGCTCTTTGTTTATTTAGCGGTATCCCAATCCCAACATGGTTTAAGCCATGTAGCCTAAGCTTCTCTGGATCGTATAGATTCCTTCCATCAAAAATTACTTTGTCTTTTAATTCCTGTGCTAATTTTTCAAGATCCGGGTTTCTAAATTGAAGCCACTCAGTACAAACAACAAGTGCATTTGCACCAGAAACTGAGTTCATTTCACTAGTGGCAAAGTAAAGATTCTCATTAAAAGAAGCATCTACAAAATATTTCTTAGTATTTTTAAGTGCAATTGGATCATAAAGTCTTAACTTTGCACCAGCTTCACCAAGCCCCTCAATTACTTTTAGGGCAGGTGATTCTCTAATATCATCTGTACCTGCTTTAAAACTTGTACCCCAAATTGTTATTACTTTGTTTTTAATCCCACTTTTCCCAAACCAATTAATAATTTTGTCTATGAACCACTTTGATTGTCTTTCATTTACCAATAGTGTTACTTTTGGAATTAAAAGACCAATTAATTTCTCATCTATGAAATGACTAAGTGCTTGAACATCTTTTGGTAAACATGAACCACCAAAACCTAAAGATGGATATAAAAACTGACTTCCAAGCCTTGGATCACTAATTACACCTTCTCTAACCCTTCTTACATCAGCATGAGTAAAATCACAAAGCAATGCAACTTCATTAATAAAAGAAACTCTTAAAGCAAGCATTAAATTAGAAGCATACTTTACTATTTCACTAGATACAAGGTCCATTATTAAAATTGGGTGGCCATTTCTAGTAAAGTGAGAGTAAAGTTCTCTCATAATCTCAGCAACTTTAATATTTTCAGTGCCAATAATTATCCTGTCTGGTTTCATAAAATCCTGGACTGCAGTACCTTCTTTTAAAAATTCAGGATTTGAAACTACATCAAAATCTGTTTTTAATTTCTTACTTATGTATTTTTTTATTTCACTACTTGTACCAATTGGAACAGTAGACTTTAAAACAAATATCTTATAGCTCTTAATAAATGGCATTAGTGAATTCAAAGAACCATAAACAGCACTTAAATCAGGAGTACCATCTGAATTTGATGGGGTGCCAACTGCTAAAAAAATAAGTTTTACTTTATCAACTTCTTCATTAAAGTTTTCTGTAAAAATTAATCTGCCTTCAGAATTATTTTTTGTAACTAACTCTCTAAGACCAGGTTCATAAATTGGCATTTCACCTTCTTTAAGCATATTGATCCTACTTGAATCAATATCAATCCCTAAAACCTCATGCCCAAGTTCAGCTAAACATGCTGCTGTTACAAGACCAACATAACCTAAACCTATTACTGCGACTTTCATTTAAGATCTCCTATATTAAGAACCCTGCCTCACAAGCATCTTTATAAAACATTTTTACAGTATCAAGAGATAATTCTTTTAAATCTTTATTTATATTCGGCAATTTTTTTATTATGTCATTAGTTACAGTAATAATTTGACATCCTGCTTCTTCAGCCTGGTAAATATTTAATAATTCACGGGAGCTTGCCCAAAGGAGATCAACACTTTTTAGTGGCTTCAAAATTTTTGCACATTCAATTATATATGGCATTGGATCTCTTCCTGTATCAGCAATTCTCCCTGCAAATACAGAAACAATAGTATAAACATTTGAATTTAAGACTTCACTTACTGCTTTTACTTGTTCTACAGTTAGTATTGCAGTAATATTTAAAGATAAGCCATCACTTGAAAGCTTTTTAATAAGTGGAATTGAAGGCTGTCCTTTTGTATTTGTAATTGGTATTTTTACATTTACATTTTTACCCCATGACGCAATTAACCTTGCCTGACGTTCCATATCATTAAAATCATCTGAAAACACTTCAAAAGAAATAGGCATATCTGGAATATTTTTTAAAACTTCTTTTGCAAATGCTTCATAATCACTAATCCCGTTTTTTCGCATTAAAGTAGGATTTGTAGTAAAGCCTTTTATAATGCCGCCTTTATAGGCCTCTATCATTGATTTAAGCTCAGCACCATCTGCAAATATTTTTACTTTTAGGTTTGGTAAGGGCTTACTGCAATAAGCCCTTACAGGTAATGTTAAATTATTTTGTTCTTTAATAGTCATTTCAATATCCTCCATTCTAATCTCTAATTCTCAATTGTCAATTTTTTAATTATCTCAGCTGCTTCTTGTAAGCTACCTGCTATAAAATCCGGCTTACTTTTATTTACCTTACTCTTTGACTCACTTAGCTTTATTAAAATTGTTTTAACTCCAGATGCTTGTCCACAAAAAATATCTACATCTCTATCTCCAATCATCCAGGAACAAGTCATATCAATATCATATTTTTCTTTTGCTTTCATTAAAAATAAATTACCAGGTTTTCTGCAAGTACACTTAATTGAATATGCTGAAATAATTCCATGTGGATGATGATAACAATAATAGTATTCAGCAAAGTGAATATTATTTTTTAGAAGAATCAAGTGCATTTTTTTATGGACACTTAAAAGATTTTCAAGCGTAGTTTTTCCTTTTGCATAGTCAGGTTGATTTGACACAAGAAAAAGCTTGTAATGCATTGCAAGTAGCTCTCTTAAAGATTCAATTACACCAGGCAAAAACTTGAAATCTTTTTCTTCAAACGGTGCTTCATATTCATTAGTGGCTGAATTAAAAACCGGATAATTTAAGACGCCGTCGCGATCTAGAAAGACTGCTCTATGCATTTGTACGGGCTTGATTAATCAAGCCCCTCCCTACAACACCTTCCCACTTCATTTCACTTCTTTGAATTTCTGGATGGGAAACAATAAGGTGCCAAATAACTGCTTGGAATTCTTCAGCATGCGGGGTAACAGTATTTGGAGTTAGAGTAGGAATTAAAATACAACAATCAGCAACTTCTTTTGTGTATCCACCATCTCTGCTTACTACACCAATTATTTTTGCACTTACTTCTTTTGCAAACTTTAAAGCCTTTACAAGATTTACACTTATATTTTTTTCTACGTTTCCGCCACCAACAGAAAAAACTATTACAACATCATTATTGCTTAATTTACTAACAGCTAACCAGTTTTTAAATACTGAATCCCAGCCATCATCGTTTACCCTTGCAGTAAGTTCTGAAACGTTGTCAGTTGGAGCATATGTTTCAATACCAGCAATTTTCCTAAAATCATTTACAGCATGCGATGCATTACCTGCACCACCTCCTACTCCTAAAACAAAAACTCGTCCTTTATTTTCTCTTACATCTTTTAAAATATTAATAGCTTTATTAATTGCATTTTGATCTAACATTTGTGCAATCCTTGACGTTTGTTCTAGATATGTTTTGATATAATCCATTAGTCTTTCTAGTAAATTATATACCCAAGAGTCATGTAATAATATTTAAAAGAGCATGACAAAGCAAATAAAACTATCAATCATAGTACCTGTATATAACGAAGGTAAGTATCTTTGTGAAGTATTAAAAAAAATAATAGACGCTAAGCTACCAAGTAATATTAAAAAAGAAATAATAGTTATAAACGACGGCTCAACAGATAACACGTTAGAAATTATAAAAGAGTTCACAAGTAAAAATTTAATCAGAGCATTTAATCTTTCTAGAAATAGTGGAAAAGGTTCAGCAGTCCGAATAGGAATTAAAAGTGCTACTGGAGATATTATTCTTATTCAAGACGGGGATTTAGAATATAATCCAAACGAATATATAAACGTCATTGAGCCAATTCTCAACGGTGAATCTCAAGTAGTTTATGGCTCTAGATTTTTAGGTGATATAAAAAAAATGAGATTAATAAATAAAATTGGAAGCAGGATTTTAAACTTTTTAACAAGCCTGTCATATAGGACAAAAATTACAGATCAATGTACTGCTTATAAAGCTTTTAAGTCTGAACTAATTAAAAATCTAGACTTAAAAAGCAAAGGATTTGAATTTTGTTCAGAAGTTACAAACAAGCTTTTAAAAAATGGAATAAAAATTAAAGAAGTTCCAATTACTTATTCAGCGCGTTCTTTTAAAGAAGGGAAAAAGTGTAATGGGTGGATGGTTTTCTTTGCTGCTTTATACTATATGTTTCACCATAGATTTACTCTAGGAGAAGAGATTTTGTAATATTTTTTAATTTAATCCAGTAATATATTCCTTAAATTTACTAACCATCATTGAATCGGCACTATTAAATAAAAAAGGCTTTATATCATTTTCTAATTCTTTAAATTGAATTTTTTCACACTTTTTGAGGAGCAGTTCTTTTAACTCACTAAGTTTGTTTATATTAAGCTTTTCCTTTAAGTAGTCATAATTTGGTTTAGTAATTCCAAACAAAAACACTGTGTCATAAAAGTCTCTGCTCCTAAACCGTTTTCTGTTGAAAACTGCAGCAATTTTTTGAGAAAGTAAAATATCTTTTGGTGCAACATTAATTTGAGTAAAAACTCCAAATTTGTTTAAAATCTTTTCCTCAGGAATATATTTAAAATTATGCGATTGTGTGTCAACCTTAATAAGAAGATTTTGGTTTGCGTGTGGAGTCACATTAAAGTCATAAAGTAGTTTTGGAATCTTAATTAGGTAGTGAAAAGTATCTTTTTTACTTGTTGTTTCTATATTTATTTCATATCCTTCAAGCTTTAACTTTTTCTTTACTTCACTTGCAGTATCTGAGAATTCATCAAGTGTTAATTTGAAATTGTCAAAATCCAGATCTTCCGAAAATCTTTTAGTATTATAAATTATTCTTATTGCAGTACCACCTATGAAGATCAGTTTCCTTGAAAATTTCAAACTAAATAATATGTTTAAAATTTTGTATTGAAAATACTCCATAAGAATATATTTTTTCTGATGCCTTATACTCTCAGGGAAATAATTCTCAATATCCTCGTAATTAAGCATATTCAACACTCCTGAGAAATTTTTTAACTCTGGTTAACAGTTTTTGATTTCCAATTGATTTTAAGTAAAGATTTAATTTTGTCTTGTTAATCTGTTTCTTTAAAGTCTTTTTATCTATTCTAAGCTCCTTGAAATCATTCTCTGACTTTAAATTTGGATTTAAATACAGGTAATCCAGGATTGTTTTTTCAACATCAGCAATTTTGTATGTCCAATTTTTGTATTTAATTAATTTATAACCAAAAAAGGATTTTGACTTAACTTTTTTATATATAAATAAAATCTTTTCGGTATTAAACAACTGGGTCTTTTTAGTAGTTACACAGGTAATATTTGGCACAATTTCAGGAATTAGATTATAAAAATTTAATGCTGATTCGAGTGAAACATAAGAAGGTTCATATATTTTATTTGCTATTAAAAATAAAATCTGTTCATTGATTTCCAAATCACTAAGTATATAAAAACCCTTGCTAATTCGTTTGATATAATTTTTATCTTGCCATTCGTATAATCTTCTTAAAAGATTTTTACTTTCATCAATTTTTCTTATGTCATTTATAGAAAAGACTATAAACCTTTTTAGTTTTTCTTTAATCTCAACAAATTTCATATAGTTCTCAAACATGCTAATAATAGCATATGTGAGAAACAGAGTATAATTGTTCATAAATCCTAATTTATAATATCATGATAAAAAGAGAACTTATTTTACCAAAAAAACTTTTGCCATGCCATCTTTGCTCAATACCAGTAAATTTTGTAAGCTAAATACAAAATTTACTGGTATAATAATTGTATGGTTTATCAAAAAAGAAATATCGAAAAAGAAATCGAGCCTCTCTTTAAGGTTTTTCCTGTTATATCAATTACAGGTCCAAGACAAAGCGGGAAATCTACAATGTTAAAACATTATATGAACAAGTCCTGGAAATATTTTAATCTTGATGATAGAAGTTTACTAATTAAAGCTATAGATGATCCGGATTTATTTGTTAAAGATTTTAATTCAAATGTAATTTTGGATGAGGTACAGAAAGCACCCATCTTATTCCATTCAATAAAAAAAATTGTTGATGAGGGTTTTAAATGGAAAATAATTCTCTCAGGCTCAGCTAATTTTCTTTTAATGAAATCCATTACAGAATCTCTTGCTGGAAGAGCCGGCATATTAGAATTATTACCATTTTCAATTTCCGAAAGCTTGTCAATTAAACAAGGAGGTATTGTAGAAACAATACTTAAATCAAAAAATGTTAAAGAACTTTACAAAGAAATATCTCCAATTAAGCCAATTAAGGAGGAGAAACTAAAGAACTTTATTCTTCACGGAGGTTTCCCAAAGGTTCATAATTTAAATTCAAATCAACAGAAAGAACAATGGTTCCAAAACTACATTACAACATATATAGAGAAGGATTTACGTGACATAGCAAAAATCCCTGAGTTAGGAAATTTCCAAACCGTATATAACATGCTTTGCTATCAGTCAGGAAATGTTTTAAATATGTCACATATTAGCTCTGATGTAGGTATAAATGTAAACACTGTAAAAAATTATATTTCAATCCTTGAAACATCCTATCAATTTAAAAAACTTTATCCTTTTAGAATTCAAAGAAACAAGATCTTAGTTAAGAATCCAAAAATTTTCTCGCTTGATACAGGAATAATAAATTTCATCCTTAAAAACTTTGACAAGGAGAGGATGCTGACTTCAGGCTATTGGGGAAATATTCTAGAATCCTATGTATTTTCAGAAATATATAAATCAATTAAAAATCACCTGCATAGACCAGATTTTTATTTTTACCGGACAAAAAATAATGCAGAGATTGATTTTATTTTACAGCTTGGAGAGAAAATTATCCCTATTGAAATAAAATCCTCATACCAAATTAAACCACAAGTACTAAGAGGTTTGAAGTTATTTATAGAATCATATTCCAGATATAAAGTGGAATATGGGATTATCTTTTACAGAGGAGAGCACGTTACATATTTAGATGAGAAAATAATTGGTGTACCTTTGACATTTCTTTATTAGTTGTAATCAGAAGATTTTTTAAGTTTGTTTTGAAGGAAGGGGTTCCACAGTATTCAAAATTAAGCTCTTTCTAAATATTCATTTAAAGAAGGGAAAAAGTGTAATGGGTGGATGGATTTTTTTGTAGCATTAGGATATATAGTGGAGTGTAGGTTTACATGATTATTTGTTGACAGAATTTGGTATAATAATGTCAGTTCATTGACAGAATTTAATTTTATAAAATTATGTATATTCCTCAGAAACAACTAAAGAATTTAAAAAAATCACTTTATCCCAATAAGGTAGTAATAATTTATGGACCCAGGAGGTGTGGCAAGACTACTTTAATTAATAAATTTCTAGAACAAACAAAACAAAAACATTTACTTGTGAGTGGAGAAGATATAACAGTCCAGCGTTATCTTAGCAGCCAATCAATTGAAAAACTTAAAAGTTTTGTCGGTAATAAGAAGCTTCTAGTAATCGATGAGGCACAAAAAATTAAAGACATTGGATTAAACTTAAAACTTATTGTAGATCATATAAAAGACATTAAGGTGATTGCAACTGGTTCTTCTGCTTTTGACTTAGCTAAAGATGTTGGAGAACCTTTAACAGGTAGAAAATACACTTTAAAATTATTTCCTCTTTCTCAAATTGAAATAAGTTCTATTGAAAATCAACATGAAACTGAAGCAAATTTAGAGACAAGATTAATCTATGGTTTATATCCTGAAGTAGTTACAATGAATGACAATGGGCAAAGACAACGATATCTAAAAGAAATAGTGAACTCATATTTATACAAAGATATTCTTGAATTAGAAGGATTAAAACATTCTGATAAAATAGTGAGGCTTTTACAACTTTTAGCCTTTCAGATTGGGAAAGAAGTCTCTTACAATGAATTAGGCAGTCAGTTAGGCATTAGTAAAAATACTGCAGAAAGGTACCTAGAATTACTGGAGAAAACATTTGTAATTTATAAGTTAGTTGGTTATAGTAGGAATTTAAGAAAAGAAATAAGCAAAAATCCTAGATATTGTTTTTATGATAATGGCATTAGAAATACATTAGTGAATAACTTTAATCCTATAGATTTAAGAGATGACATTGGTATGCTTTGGGAAAACTACATCATTACAGAAAGAATTAAAAAACAAGAATATTGTCAAATCTTTACTAACAATTACTTTTGGAGAACATATGAAGGGCAAGAAATTGATTTTGTTGAAGAAAAAAAAGGGAAGTTGCATGGATATGAAGTAAAATGGAATGTTAAAAAGAAAGTAAGAAAACCACTAGCTTGGTTAAAAAATTATAAGAATGGGGCTTTTACAGTAATTAACAAAGATAACTACTTAAAGTTTATTTGCTAGTATTCTTTTGCTACTTCCATTAAAAATCAGCAAATTTTATAAGCTGAGTGCAAAGTTTATTGGTAAAATTTTATAACTAACTTATGAAAGCAATAGTTCTTGCAGGCGGACTTGGAACAAGACTTGGATTACAAGATATTCCAAAGCCAATGTATAAAGTAAATGGCAAGCCATTACTTGAATACAATATATTACTTTTAAGAAAACATAACATAAAAGAAATATGCATTGCATTACACTACATGCCTGAAATAATTAAAAATTATTTTAAAGACGGTAAGAATTGGGAAGTTGAAATTACCTACTCGCTTGAAAAAGAACCACTAGGGACTGCTGGAGCTGTAAGAAATGCTCAAGGCTTTATTGGTAACGAACAATTATTAGTAATTTATGGTGATAATTTTTCGAACTTCAATTTAGGCAGAATGATGAGTTATCATAATTTATGTAACCCATTTGTAACAATTGGTATTTTTGACCCTGATAAGTCAATTAACTCAAAAATCGCAGGCGGCTATGTAATTGTTGATGAAAATAATAACGTCTTGTCTTTTTCAGAAGGAGAAAAAAATATGATTCCAGGGTATAAATCCTTTGTTAATGCTGGAATTTATATCTTGGAGCCAGAAGTTCTAGATATGATTCAGTTAGAAAACCAATTAGACTTTGGAAAAGATATTTTTCCAGAAATTTTAAAGAGAAAAAAAACAATGAAAGCTTTTTTGACTAATGACTTTGTAATAGCAATTGATACAAAGGATGCACTAAATATTGCTGAAAATTTAATCCAATCAAAAAAACTACAATGATAATTACAAGAACACCGTTTAGAATCACACTTGGAGGAGGCGGCACAGACCTTCCTTCTTACTACAATGAATATGGTGGCTTTGTTTTTTCAGTAACTATTGATAAATATATGTTCATTCATTTAAATACACCAATAGTTGATGACTTAATAAGAGTGAAATATTCCAAATACGAAGAAGTTTCAGACGTAAAGGACGTTCAACACCCTTTAGTAAGAGAAGCTCTAAAGTTTATGAATATAAAAAATGCAATAGAAATTCAATCAATAGCAGATATTCCCGCCGGGACTGGACTGGGTTCTTCTGGAGCTTACTTAGTAGGAGTTTTAAATGCATTACACTGCTACAAAAATATTCCTGTCTCTGCCTATGAGCTTGCTATGGAAGCATGCCATATTGAAATAGATGTACTAAACGAACCAGTAGGAAAGCAAGATCAATATACAGCCGCATTTGGTGGCTTAACAGTTTTAAACATTGAAAAAGATGGCGTAGTAAAGGTAGAGAGACCAAAAGTATCTGAAGATATCATTGATGAACTAGAAAGTTCACTACTAATTTACTACACACACACAAGCAGATCCGCAAGCCAGATCCTAAAAGAGCAAAGCACAGCTGCTAAAGACAAAGAATCAAAGTCACATAATCAGGTTGTTGACAGCCTTCATGAAATAAAAGATATCGGTTACAAAATTTTAGATGCTATTTCTCGAGGAAACCTAGATGCATTTGGAAAATTAATGCATGATCATTGGAAAGCTAAAAAGAGACTTTCTAACAAAATATCATCAAACAACATAGATGGGATTTATGAGCTTGGTATAAAAAATGGTGCCCTAGGTGGAAAAGTTCTTGGTGCAGGTGGTGGCGGATTTTTAATGTTTTATTGCCCAAAGGAAAGACAATCAGGCCTTACGAATGTAATGAGCTTAAAAGGTATGAGAAGAATGAGATTTAGGTTTGACTTTGATGGGTCAAAAGTTATGATGAATATTTTTAATAGAAGGCAAGCCTTAGAAAGAGAACTTAAGTTGGTTTAAGTACAGCAAGAGATAAAATAAGAAATTAAATTATGCTGATAATTTAATTTGATTTAACTCACATTCCAAATAGCTTCAAAATAATTTCAAGGCACTAATTTTTCTTTTCTAGCTATCACTAACATTATGTCAAGTGGGTTTAAGTAAAAAACATTTAAAGGAAGGTTGTTTAGAAAAGATACTAACCAACCTAAAAATTTTGAGTAGTACTTTAAACGATCTAAGAACAACTGCTTTGAGATATATTTGCCGGTATACTGGAACCTTGTAAGGGCAAACCCATTAGCCTCTAAGTATAGCTTGATAGTTTTCTTATTAAAGAAATACACGTGTTCATAAGACTTATATCCCATCCAACGTTTTCCAAGAACTTTTGCGGGAATGCTTCCAACGTCAGGTGTAGTAAGAAGGAAGTATCCGCCAGGCTTAAGAATTCTGTTAACTTGTTGCAAGAAATTACTAGGATTTAATAAATGCTCTATCATATCCCAGCAAGTAACAACATCAAATGTCTCTGCAGGAAAATGCTGCTCTTCAAGAGTCCCTTTCCTGACATCCAGATTGAGTTTATTTTTAGCTTCTTTAACACATTCTTCGTTTATTTCTACGCCGCTAACGTCCCAGCCGTATAACCTCGCTATATCGATGTAGTATCCGTAAGCACACCCGGTATCCAGTAATTTCAAGTGCGAGCTCTTTCCAAGAATCAATCGCAAGGTATTATACCTTTGTATTGCAGTTAAGACTATAAGATTCACATCCTCCTTATAGTTTGAGTAACCATATAAGTTTGAGTCAGGACTAAAATAGTAATCACTAGAATAGAGTTTCTTTAATTCATCTGGACTGGGTAATGGATCTAAGAACCTAAGCTTACAATTTCTACATTCAACAAGTGAATAAGTATGATATGGAAAACATGTTTTGAGGTTTTTAGATTTACACAGATCACATTCCATATTTTGAATAAAGTTTGGGCTAATTTTTTTGTAAACCGCAAATCTATAAAAACCACTTTTGTTTTATTATACTACAACGACTTGTGAAAAATTAGATTCAAAAGCAGCTTAATCCATTTTGAGAATGTGCAAGCAAGATGAGGTGTACTAGTTTGATCTAATCTCCAGAATATGTTTGCCTTTTGGAACATCAACCCCAATATAACCTAAATCAGTTAAATATAAATCTGTCTCTTTTGAATCAAGGTAGGCTTTCCATGTTGGATAGAAGTATTGTCTTAAGACTATAAAGTTAGATTTTTCCAAAAACAACTCATAAATAAAAGTACTTGCATTTTTCTTATGTGAAAGAATGTTTATACCAGGTTTAATAATTAGATAGTTTGTAGGATTATTTTCATCACCGGTTGTATCTGGTGAAGGTGAAAAATTAAAAAGTACAGGAAACGATGTCTTAGGTAAAAAACCATGAGCAAAGCTGCCACCATTTAAACTTGAAAATTGCTTCTTATAAATGTCATTAATCCAGGATTCTATATTGTAATAGTTATACACAAACCCGGGACCTATAGAGCCTGGAATAAATCTATTTGTTGTATAAATATGAAGAGATAATATTAGAACTAATATTGGCAATGTAAGTTTAAATTCGTTAGCTATAAGTGCTATTATAAGAGAACCAAAAAATGAGTAAACAACAAATAGGCGCCAGGGAAATTGCAAACTATAGAAAATTGGTGGTAGATGCTCCCAAAGGATATTTCCACAAATAAAAAACATGGCTATGAATATAACAACATTTAAAAAAAACAGGAGATGTCTAAACCTAAGTTTTTTCTTGCTAAGAAGCATAAAATTTAAGAATAATATTGACAGAAAATATACTTGTCCAACTCGCCAATGATAGTTGTAGCTCAATGGATTTAACATATTTACTGCAACAACAATGTGGTACTTTACAGCCTCTAAACTCATCCCATCAAAACCAGCAATATCACCAAACAAATATTTTTTACAATTGATAAGAGGTAAAGTATAAAAAGAAGAAATGCACATCCCGATTAGATTTGAGATCGCACACCATTTTATGATTACAAGATCTTCTTTTATAAAATTACCAAGTTCTTTTCTAACCACTTTAAAAATCAGGAATCCTATGTATAGAATAATTAAAAAGAAAATGGAAGGCATAAAATGACTTAATAAAAGAAGTGACATCGAAACCGCAATTTGCACACAACCTGTTTTATCCTTTAAAAAAAACAATTTGTAGAAGCCCAAAAAATAAAGAGGTATCCAGGAGAATATCCAAAGCTCTGAATAAGCACTTCTAGCATATAAGTCAATAAATCTATACGGTGCAAATAAATAAATCAGAGAGCCAAAAATACTTGTTAAAGTTGCATTTGGTGAATTTTTAAAAATCGTTTTTAACAGGAAAAACATACATAGCTCTGATATAACAAAGGATAGATATGTGCTTAGTTTTAGTGAAAGATAAACATCAGTTTTGTATAGTGCTGAAACAAAAATAGAGCACAAGTAAATAACTAGGTAAGGAAGTGGCTGGTAATATTGCCAAAAAGGGTTACCTTTATAACCAAAATTTTCTGGTAACCAGCAAAGTGGTAGATGGAAATTCTCCTGAAGAATTGTTACTATACTCCATGCATTAAAAACCGTCCCACCGCCATCATGACCGCCATGCCAGGTTTCACAAAGAAACAACGGTTTGAGAGTATGGTAAGGAACATATAAAAATATAAAGACTATCAATCCAGTGGTAGCAACTTTTGCTAAGGACAACTTTTTAGTTATTAAATTCGGGGGCATTTTTACAGAATATTGAAATTCAAATTGAAGATAAACTAAGTATCAACTAAGCTTCCGAAGGTAATACTTACAAATATCAGTTAAACTCTTTCAAGTATTTAATAATACATTATATTAAAAGATTGGAAATGAATAAAAACCGTAGAATTGAAATTTTGTTTTTAATTTTAATAATTTTGTTATTTAGCATTCCTTGTTGCAGAAATTTATTTAATGAGTTTAAGTCAGCTTTTTTACACAATGATAAATTAAAACCACAAATAAATAATAATAAATCAGAACTTTTATTTTGGAATTTTCGTAATTCATTAAAATCGGATGCTGAATTTGTCGGCAAGGTTTCATTCTTCGAAATTATAAGCATAGAAGATAAAAGTAATAAAGAAATAGTGTCTTTGGGCATGATCGGGGATATGCCGGTATGTGGAGATTTTTCGGGAGATGGGATAATTGATTATGGCATTTACAGATATAAAGAAAATGGCAATGAATGGAATTTGATTAATGGCTCGACAAAAGTTTCATTCACTAACAGATATGGTGAAATAGGTGATTTGCCTGTTCCAGGAGATTACGATGGTGATGGAATCTATGATTTTGTAGTTTATAAACCAAAAGATGCTGGTTTTTATGGAATCTTGTCTTATATGAATAAAATATTACAAGATTATGTAGGAATAAGAGGGGACATACCAACTCCTAGTGATTATGATGGAGATGGTTTAATTGACCTTTCCGTATATAGACCATCCAGTGGGGAATGGCTTATTAAGTTTTCAAAGACAGGATTGATAGAACAAATAATGCTAGGAGGAAAAAACTTTCTTCCAATACCCTCAGACTATGATGGTGACAGAAAGGCTGATTTAGCTGTATGGAATTTTAATAACAATAAATGCAAAATCGTTTTTACATCAAAAATCCACAGCTCCTCTAATAGGGTAGAATCTGAAGTTTATAAAAAATTAACAGGTAAAAAAATATTTCCGTTATTACTAGATATCGACAGGGATAAAAAATATGAACTTGCATTCTGGGAAGACAAGCAAAAATCTGTTCATTTGTTTAAGATTGGAAAAGGTGAAATAAACTATGAAGAATTTAATGTGAATGTATCTGAAAATTCTGAACCTGTTAATTACTTTTTATTGAGAAAATTTGTGGCTAAAGATGGGGATTTGAAATCTTTAGCTAACTTAAGATCTGTAGTTAACAAGGGAATGTTGAATGTTAACAAAGGAATCATACTTTGTGATTTTGATGGTGACTTTATAAAAGAAAAAGGGATGTTAAATTTAAATAACATGAGCTTTTCAACCTTGTTGTCATCAACTAATAAATCAATAGATTTGCACTTTAATGACCAAGGTAAACCTGTCGTAGGAGATTTTGATGGGGATGGCAAATGTGAGCTTGGATTTATAAATCCAGCTAATAAAGCATTCAGTTACTCTTCTTCAGCTTTAAATAAAAATATTTCTTTCCCTTTAAATGAAAAAGTTGATGGAATACCCTTTGTTTCTGATATTGATTCTGATTTTATGGCTGATTTGATTTTATATGATCCAGTTACTGCTGTTTGCAGTCTTTTTCAATCTAGCAAGAACTATAAATATGATGAGGTTTGTCTTGAATAAAAGAAATTGCATGATTTCTAGAATTATCATTTTACAAATTTTTGTCTTTATGTTTTTGTCAGGGTGTACAAAGAATCCAGATTTTCAATCATCATTTTCTATAAAAACTCCATGTCAAAAAATAAACAATCTGCTTGATATAAACAAGGATGGAAAATCTGATTTTATATTTTGGAATACATCCTCAATGTCAGGATTCAATAAATTTTTGGAACCTTGCTTCTTTGAAACAATAACTTCATCGGACATAAAACACTCCAAATTTAATTTGGGCACAGTAGGTGATATTCCATTTGTAGGATATTTTGATGGTGATTCTATTCTTGATTTCGGCGTATATCGAACTAACCTTAAAGGAGAAGGTGAATGGCACATAAAAAATGGAAACAATCCTAATGCAAATGTTACCAAGTTAGGTCAATATAAAGATATTCCTTTACCAAGTGATTATGATGGTGATGGGAAATTCGATCTCATATTTTATAGAACCAGAGATAATACTTTTCAAGGGATATTAAGTTCAAATAATCTTTTTATAAAAGTTAAATTGGGTATGGGGCAGAATATTCCAGTGCCGAAGGATTATGATGGAGATGGGCAAGCTGATTTTGCTGTTTACAGTTCCAAAGATGGTTTCTGGAATATTAAATCGTCAAGAGATGGCACTCTGGCTAGAAAAAAATTGGGCGGTAAAAATTTCCTGCCAATTCCTGCAGATTATGATCAAGATGGTAAAGCTGATGTGTGTGTATGGGAACACACAAACAATAAAGTTTTATTATTATTTAGTTCAAGTGGGGAATTATTATCAGATAAAACTATTGAGGTTATCCAAAAAGAGCTTAGTTTAAAAGATGATTATTTCCCTGTTTCATCAGATTATGATGGTGATGGAGCAAGCGAACTTGCTTTTTGGAGTAGTTCCTCAAAAAGGTTATTAACATTCAACTTGCTCCATAACTCTGTAAGAAAAAATATTTATTACTATCCGCAAATTGCCAACTCATTTCCGGTCAATAATTTTTTGTTAATGAAACTACTTTATAACAATAATTCAATTTCAAGTCCTCTGATTAATTTTAACTACAGACCTGTGCTGGCTTATTATGATCATGGAAATATAATTTATTGCAAATTTGAAAAATTATTAAAAGCTCAAAGGTTATATAAAAATGATTGTCGAGAAAAGAAACTCTTAAAGTTAAATCAGATGGATAACTACATACCTTTTGTTTTTGATACAGATGGTGATTACGTTCTTGATAATTGCCTCTGGTCAATTAATACAGGTGTTTTTTTGTGCGATTCAAGTAGATTAGGATATAAATTTGCTATTCAGGTTGGCAATAAAAATGATAAACCTGTGGTTGGTAATTTTAATAATGACTCTATCCAGGATTTAGGTGCTTATAGAGCAAGCAATCAGACTTTTTACATACGTTACCTCGGTATATCATCTCCTGAAAACATTCAAATAATTATGCTAACTCCAATAGCCGGGAATAACGGAATACCACAGATTAATGATTATGATGGTGATGGAATTGATGATTTTTGTGTTTTTAACCCAGATAAAGTTCTATATGTTATTGTAAAATCTTCAAATCTAAAAGAAATTGAAGTAGCTCTTCAAGAAAATAAGTCTCACAATGCAGTATTTATAACCCCGTTAAGCAGTGATTTTGATGGTGATATGCAAGTTGATCCTGCTATTTTAGATCCATATAATAATGAGTTCATTTATTCCTCTAGTTCTGATGGTAAAATATATCCTTATCATTTTAGAAATGGGATAAATGGGTATTCATTTACAGCTGATATAGATGGTGATTTGAAATCAGATATCGTATTTCTTGACACTGCCAGTGGAACTATAAATGCAGGTTTTTCTTCTAAGAATTGGAAACTAGCAAAGTTGGCGAGTGATAATTTATTTGTTTCAAAGAGTATAAAATTGGTAAATTGTCCTGGTTTTTATTACTCTATAAATAAATAAGAAACATAACAATAATTACTAAAGCAAATAAACTATAACTATGAATAATCTTTTTTATGAAGTCTACAGTAATGAAATAAGAGAAGAAATCCAAAAATATATCTATAAAAACCCCCTTACTTCATTCATGTCAAACTGGGGGCATTGGACAATAAAGGATTTGAAGGAAAAGTACAGAAAGAAATCAAAAAAAGAAAAAATTGATATTCTAGATTTATGTTGCGGGCTTGGACATAATTGTGATTTTCTAAACGATTTTGAAATTTATACTGGAATAGATCATAATATAAATTTCATAAATGAAGCAAGACAAAACTATAACAAGCATAGCTTTATTCATAAGAGTGTTTTAGATGCTGACTGGAATTTAGAGAAAAAATATAATGTTGTCACAGCTATTCAGGCATTGGAACATTTTTCCAATGAACATTTACAAATTATATTTCGTAACGTATTAAAGTATCTGCAAGAAGATGGGATTTTTCTTTATATAATACCCTTAGATTCATCTTTTTTGATCAACTTAGGCAGGCAACTGACTACTGAAAGGTATATGAATACTAAGTTTAAAAATCTAGATTACATGAAATGGCTTGGTAAAGAAGAACATATAAATGAGTATAAAAGTATAACAAGCGAGTTAAAGAATTTTTTTAATTTATCAAAAGAAGTGTTTTTGCCATTTAATATCAGAGTTATCAACTTGAACATATACAATATTGGAATTTGTAAACCTAGATGAATAAAAAAGTTTCATTTATAGTACCTACCTATAATGAAGGAGAAAATATTCTCCAATCTATTAAAAAACTCTTGTCCTGGGTCGAGAAATATAACTATGAAATTATTATTGTTGATGATAGTACAGATGACACCTTTAATTTAATAAATAGGTATATAAAGCAAAATGAGATTGCAAATCTCAAGATTATTCAAGGAGCAAGAAATGGAAAAGGGGCCGCTGTAAAGGTAGGTATTCTAGAATCTACTGGAGACATTGTATTTTATTTAGATGCAGATATGTTAATCCCTCTCGTACAAATTGATGTTTTCATAAGTGAGATTATAAATAACAATTATGATATTGTGATAGGAAAAAGGTTGTTAAATAGGAAAGGTAGAAGTCCTCTCAGATATATTCTTTCAATATGTTTGTTTCTGCTTCAGAGAATATTGATTTTTAATTCTACTTTTTTTTATGATACACAGTGTGGGTTCAAAGCTTTTAAGAAAGAAGCGGTTATGCAACTAGTACGAAGACAGCAGATCAATGGTGGTATGTTTGATATTGAACTATTGTATATGGCTCTAGTTTTAAAAATGAGAATTAACCAAATTGAGGTATCACCCGAACCAGAAAATAGAGTAAGTAGAATAAGTTTATTCAAATGTTTTTATGATGCTCCAATCGATTTGCTAAGAATAAAAATTAACAATTTTTTATTAAAATATAAGGATTAATATTAATGCAGGAGTAGATTGAGTGATTTTTAAACTAAAAGTTTGGTTGGCGATATTATTTTTATGAAATTACGATATATTATTGTTTTTGTTTTTCTTTTTTATCTCTGGGATGCAACAGGTGGTACAAATAGCTTTCAATTAGATCGAGAGCATAATACTATGTATAATTTACTTACTGATGCATTTCTTGCAGGTAAGATTAATTTACCGATAGAACCGCCAAAAGAACTATTAGCTTTGTCAGATCCATATAATCCTGCTTATAATTGGGGACTTAGGCTTCATGATGCTTCATTATATAAGGGAAAGTATTATTTATCTCATGGTCCTGTCCCGTTGATATTCCTTTATATACCACTTAGAATTTTACTTGGAAATAAAATCCCAGATAGTCTTGTAGTTTTTATTTTTTCCTTTGGTTTATTTATCTTCTCTGTTGCTTTAATATATCACTTAAAAAATAAGTATTTTAAGAGAATCCCGGAATGGATGTTGCTTTTATCGGTTTTAGTATTAGCATTTGCTAATGGGGCTCTATATAATCTCAGGCGTGCTGATATGTATGAAGTTGCTATCTCAGGAGGTGCTTTCTTTTTATCGGGGGCGCTTTATTTTTTGTGTCGTTCCTTAGGCAAGGAGTGTTCTTCAAAAAGAACTTTTATACTAGCTAGTTTATTCTTGGGATTATCAATTGGATGTAGACCACAATTTATTTTGTCTGGAATATTATTACCTTTAGTTTGGTGGAAATTAACAAAAGGAGAACAGAGTCTGACTAAACATTCAAAAATTTTATTAGGGGCTTATTTAACAATTCCTTTTTTAATGTGCCTTGCTTCTCTTTTTGTTTATAATTTCCTTCGTTTTGAAAACCCCATAGAGTTTGGTTTACATTATGTGCTTACATGTGTTCTAAATACTAGCACAGATAAATTCTTCAATTTTGAAAATATAATTCCTAATAGTTATTTTTATTTTTTTCAGTTGCCTATTATAAATTCTGCGTTCCCATTTATACACATAAACTATACTGTTCCGACATTCATTCAAGTTCCACAGGCTTACTACTTTGAAAAAACAGTTGGGATGTTTACAGGGATTCCTTTTATTTTATTGATTTTTTTAGCACCAGCTTTCTACTGCTTTGATAAGAAGCTGAATATTAAACGCTTCATAAAAGAGGATACTATTTTAAAACAGATTGAATTTTGGATAATTTTGATTCCTGCCTATTTAAATATAGGTATTCTTTTGATTGCTACCAGTGTAACCTGGCGTTATGTAATGGACTTTTCTGCGTGTTTGATACTTTGTGCTTCTTTGGTCTGGTTTTATTTCTATGAGAAAATTAATGCAAATAAGTTGGTTACTTCATTTGCTGTTTTGTCTGCATTCTGGAGTATATTAACAGGAATATCTTTGGGAATAATCGGTTGTTATGATGGGCTTAGAACACAGGATCCTGGACAGTTTAAAAAACTTGAGGCATGGTTCAAACCTGTTTCAGATATCATTTACGAAATATCCCCTTCATGGCAGTCGGCAAAAGAAAAAATGTTATACATTCCATTAATCGTGACTTCCTCAAGCGAATTTAACAGCGACTTCAATGTAAACAAAGCTTTTGACAATAATCCTGCAACAAGCTGGGCTGCAAGAAGTCCTGGACCTGCTTCTGTAAATATAACTCCACAGCATCCTGCACATATTAAATCTATTTGGTTGATTACAAGAGCACCAAATTCTATTCAGGGCTGGCGGAAACTTTCTTTAAGAGCATATTTAGATGACAACCAAGTATTCAGCAATTCTTACGAGTTTATTCATCCAGAAAAAATGATATGGCGAATTAAATTAGATAAAATGCTTGTCAATAAGATTGCTCTTAATTTTGAAGAACCGTTTTCGATTACATCAACAGGTAAAATAGAATTACAGTATCCTGCATATCCAGGATACAGTGAAATTTTTCTTGAGTGGGAATAGACTTTTATACTCCAATAAAACTTACTGGAGTTAAATTTTTGTATTTTGACAAATCGATTTTTTTCTTGACTTCACCATCAAGCAAAATTTCAAGCTGTCCTATAGATATATGATAAATTGCAATTTCAGTTTTTCCATCACCGTTATAATCTCCTGGTATTGGAATATCACCAGCGTTCCCTAGCTTTACTATTTTTGTTAAGCATGGCTGAGAATCCTCATTTAACTGTCTTGTTGCTCCACACCCAATAAAAGGTGCTGATTCTTGTGGTTTACTTTTTGCTGTTAACAAATCTTTGGCATAAGCTATTTCCCATTCTCCACTTTCTGGCGTCCATACTGCCAGATCAACTTTTTTATCACCATCATAATCTCCAGGGATAAGCCTTGCATTATTATTTCCTATGATTAGTTTTAAGTGATCAGATTTGTCAAATGATTTTGTTGACAGATAAACTTCGAGTAATTTTGTGTCTGGTTTGTAAATAATATAATCAGCCTGCTTATCCCCGTCTACATCTGCAAAAGCAGGAATATCTAATGGCGAAAGACCAAAGTTATTACTATAAGTACCTTTAGTTGTTGTTCCAGAATACCATGTTCCATGGTTAGCATTAAAGCAAGATAGATCTGTTTTTAAATCCTCATCCAGATATGCAGGCAGAGGAAGTTCTTCTATAAGTATCCCGAATTGTTTGCTTGAATCGACTTGCAAATTTGAGGATTGTAAGATATTCCAGGTTCCATTATTTTCATTAAAGAATGCTATATCTGTTTTTCCATCACCATCATAATCTGATGGAACAGGAGTAAACAAGTTACCATTATAATTTGCGAATATAGAACTATTTAAATCAACTTCTTCCTCTTGTAGATCCTTTCCATAAATAGTAGTCCATTTTTTTGAATTATAATCGAAAAATGCTATGTCTGAAATTTTATCTCCGTCAAAGTCATTTGACATTGCATTATAAATACCAAAATATGGACATTCTGCAATTTGTTTTAAGTACATGGGGTGATTGTTTTTTAAATTTGCAGACTTAAGATATTTTTTTAACTTCTTACCATAATTTAGGACTGAGTCATAAGTTAGTTTTTTAGGATCAATAAAATATGTCTCCTTTAATTGAGCTAGATCTTTATTGTTTGAGTATATTAGTTTTCCGCCACCATTTAATTCAGTAGCTAATAAGACCTGTCTTGCTTTGGGTGACAAAATGTATCTTACTAGTTTAGGGGTTAAGTATAGTATACGAATCCTTTGTCCTTGAAGCAGTTTACTGTTAAGTGTAAATAGAGAGTTAAAATTTGCAAGTACTGAATCAATAACTTCCTTTTTAATTGGATTTTCTTCGTAGAAATTACCTATAATTGGCCATGTACCAAATAATCCTGAATTAACAGTTAATATTCCACCATACATGGGTTCACTTAATATTGTTGAGTTTTTAAATTTATTTGATCTCAGATTTTTTGCAAATTCCATTTCTTCTAAATTGTCTTTGTAGGGGAATACTTGCTTACCTGAAAATTTTAATTTACCACCTTGAGTTAAAAAAGTTGGTTTAGTCTTATCTCCAAATGCCCAAAACATAAATGTGCTGAAGCTAAGTAGTATAAAGATAGCAATGTAAAAAACAGTTAGTTTCTGTTCTTTAAAATTAAATTTGTTTTTTACAAAATCAATTGTTAAAGGTACTGCAAATGCTCCAATGTAGTTTCCTGCCATAAATAATTTGCCAATACCAGCATTGGGTATCGTAAAAAGAAATGGAGTTACCATACTAACTATAAAATAAGGTATAAGAAATGAAACCCAATTATTTTTTTGCTTATTAGCCAAGTAATATCCAAAGCTAAAAATAATGAGTAGTATTAGACTGGCTTTCACTGGATTATAATCACTTGGTAAATTTGTAGTGCCAAATTTGTAAAATGACATAAGTGGAACAAAGGCTTTGTTGAAAGTAAACCAATTCTCATGAATTAAGCAAAGAACTAAAATTACAACAAACAATACACCAAAACTTTTAAATGAAAACTGTAAGTCTTTTTCAGCTATTGATTTAGGTTCTTCAAAGATTAATTCAGATGCTTTAAAGATTATGTATATTAGTAATCCAGCAATCACTACGATAAATTTTGTAATATCTATAATTACTAAGCTACTAAGAAAGATTGCTAAAATAAACAAAGATTTGTAACCTTTTTTCCCATCCAAGAAGTTATAAACCAAATACAAAGCAATTAAAAAAAAGAAAATTCCAATTCCAATTGGTGGGGCAAAAAACCAATGAAGCACAAGCCCAGACCATTGTGCTGCATCAATTAATCTGCTTTGAGTTAGATACTGTATCTTCTCAAGAAACTTTTGTGGAATATTTTCTCCAGGATTTTTAATAAATAAATTTGTTATTGGTCCCCATGCTAAAAACGCTGCAAAAGGTACTAAATACTTGTTTACTGGACTTGAATTACAAAACTTTATTGCAAGTGCATAAAGAGCAAGAAAACTTAGATTCAAAAAAACAATTAGTAAAACATCAAGTGAAATTTCCGGATGACAGTTAGAAAACTTTGATACTATTGCTCCAAGAATGTCTGCTCCATAATGATATTTTTGAGCTAAGTTAGGTAGAAAAGAGTATTTAGGTGGATAGGTCCCAGCCAATAATTGATTTATAGTAAAAACATGTCCAGAAGGAAGCCCAAAGTGATCCAACTTGGTTGTGGAAAAAGCAGTAATACCATAAATAAAATTAATCACTCCAATTAGAATCCAGAAATATTTATCAGTGCTTTGTTTTATCTTAGAAAAGAATTCTTTTACAGAACTTTTGTTTAGCTTTTTAAAAACACTTATTGTTTCTTGGTTTTTCCAGGTAGCTAAAGCAATAATTACTAAAAAAGTAAGAATCAAAGCCCAGTTAAAATCTTTTAGAATGTTACCAGCCAAATTAATTACTATTAAAAATGCTGCGCCACCCAAAGCAATTTTTATAAGATGAGATAAGAGCTTATTTTCTTCACCTAGTTTTAATTCTTTTGTAACTATGTGGCCAATAAACCCAAATAAAAAAACTAATATTAAACTAACTACAATTGCAACTATAAAACTCATTTCACACTCTCCCCTTATAACAAGAAATGACTAAAAAACTAAAACTTTTGCTCCCTGTTGTATAAAGTTTAATAACAAAGTCCTGTTTTATTAGCATAATCTAAATTATGCTAATAGTATAATCGTGATTATACTAAATGTTTATAAATAGAAAAGACGAAATAGACTTTTTAAACAAGAAATGGGGTTCAAAAAGGCCTGAGCTCTTAGTTATATATGGAAGACGGCGGATAGGAAAGTCTACATTGCTTCTTGAATTAATTAAAAATAAAACCAGTGTTTATTTTCAAGCATCTGAAGCTACTGCGAAGGATAGTTTAAATGATTTCTCTAAGGTTCTTTTACACAATAAATTAATAGAAGAGTTTTTCACATTTAACGATTGGGAGGATGCTTTTGAATTACTTTCAGAAAAATCCAAGAATGAGAGATTGTTAATTGTCCTTGATGAGATACAGTTTATTGCTAATGAGCATAAGGGCTGGATGTCAAAGTTGCAAAGGTTTTGGGATCAAAAAGGTTCAAAGTCAAATATGGTAATAATCTTATGTACCTCTCACATAAGTTTTATGGAAAGCAAAGTAATATCATATAAAGCACCTTTGTATGGAAGAATTACTGGCGTATTAAAGTTGGAACCATTTAATTATATAGATGCAAGCTTATTTGTAGAAAAATATAATCCTGTAGAAAAGCTTTATACTTACTCAATTTTTGGTGGTACACCGGCATATTTATCCTTGTTAGATGAAAAAATGTCATGGGAAGAAAATGTTATAGAAAAAATTTTACCCCCGAATGAACGTTTATTTGATGAGCCAAATCTAATTTTAAAAAGCGAATTAAGAGAAATTACTAAGTACTCACAAATATTGTTATCAGTTTCAACAGGAGCTACAAAAATGAAAGATATTACTTCTAGATTAAGCATGAGTGCAAGTGAAATCAGCCAATATTTAAAAATACTTATTGAACTAGGTTATATGCAGAAAGAAATACCTGTAAATGAAGACGAAATGAAAAGCAGAAAAGCAATTTACAAATTAAAAGATCCTTTATTTTATTTCTGGTACAGGTTCATCCTTCCTAATCAAAGCCTGTTAAAGTTAGGAAACCAAAAAGACGTTTTTAATAAAGTCATTTATCCAAATCTGGACACACATATTGGGTTTTCAGTTTTTGAGAGTATTTGTATGGAATACGTTCGTAGATTTTATCCACATAACAAGGAATTTATGATAAAAAAAATGGGAAGATTTGTAACAGGACAAGTTGAAATCGACATTTTTACATACAACACAGACAAGACTAATACACTAGCTTCATGTAAATGGTCATCAAAACCTTACGGACCAAGCATAATTTCAGATCTTGCAAAACAAGCTGAGGTGCTAAGAATTAAATCTCCAAGATTTCTTTGTTTCTCTTCAGGTGGATTTACAAAAGACACTATTGATTTTGCAAGAGTAAAAAATGTTGAATTAATTGATGCAAAGGACTTACTAACATTATGAACAAATCTCTCTCAATCGTCATTCCTGCCTACAATGAATCAAAAAGAATTCTAAGAACATTAAACGATATTGATAGTTACATAACTAAAATATCAGGATCAAATTTATTTAAAGTAATTGTAGTAAATGATGGCAGCAGAGATAACACTAACGAGGTAGTTAATAACTGGATTAAAAATATAAGTAAAAATAAAAATTGCTTTAGCGTTATTAGTTATGAAATTAATCGTGGTAAAGGTTACGCTGTAAGAGAAGCATTTAAAGATATTTCTACCGAGCTTGTTTTATACACTGATGCTGATGGTGCAAGCCCAATTGAAGAGATAGAAAAACTTTTACCCTGGATTGATCAAGGACATGACGTGGTAGTTGGTTCCAGGGTTTTAAAAGATGAGGTTACAAAAGTAAAAATGTCCTTTAAGCGCAGGTTTATCGGGTTTTCTTTTCACTTGATCCTTGCAACTTTAAATCTTGCAACTATTAGAGATACTCAATGTGGTTTTAAACTTTATAAAAAAAATGTAGCAGAAAAGTTAGCTTCTTTACAGAAATGTTTTAATTATACTTTCGACGTGGAACATCTTTATTTAGCAAAGAGACTTGGATATAAGATCAAAGAGGTTGGTGTAAACTGGTACCATGTTGAAGATTCAAAAGTAAGCATGCTCAGGGATTCAATAAAAATGTTTCTTGAAGTGTTAAAAGTAAGATTTATTTACCAGTATAATATAAAAGAATTCTAAGATGAGAAATGAGAAATCTAAAAAGAATTCTTTCCCCAGGTCTATGGTCTATGGTCTATAGTCTATGGTCTAAATTATGATTGAAAGCACAGAAAATCAAACTATAAGCCAAACTGAACCAACCGCTGAATCACCTATACAACACGAAGTAAAAGGATATCACTTCCTTGGAAATAGAATGGAAAGAATTGTTTTTCTTGTCTTGCTAACTCTCATTTCTTGTGGCCCAATGATTTTTGGTAAAAGTATTCCAAGCCATGCTGACTGGCATATTCACATGGAACATGTTTATAACTTTAAGAGATGTTTTTGGCAGGGACAATGGCTACCAAGATGGATTGATGCTCATACAAGTGGATATGGTTTACCTATTTTTAACTACTACGCACCACTAGTTTATTATTTTTTTGTTTTAATAGATTTAATTTTTAGAAATCCCTTACTTTCAATCAAATGGATATATATAACACCAATGCTCTTATCCACTGTTTTTGGTTACTTATATCTAAGAAGACATGGCTCACCTGTTGCTAGTATTCTTGCTTGTGCCTTTGTAATTTTTTCTCCTGCAATTCATATTTATATCTATAACACGAACTGGCCAAATAGTACCATTGCCATACCATTTTTATTTCTTACCTTATATGGCATTGATAGTTTTGATAAGAATAAAGAGTTTGATTTAAAATCATTTTTAATTACATCAACAGGTTTTGCTTGTCTTGCTTTATCTCACTTAGCAACAGCTTTCGTTCTTGTACTTTTAAGTGTTCCATACTTTTTTCTTAGCTTGCTACTATACAGAACAAAAAAGTTTGTTAAGTGGTTTTTTTTAAGTTATGGATTTGGGGTTGCACTTAGTAGTTTTTATTTGCTCCCTGCATGCCTTGAAAAAAGATTTGTCCACACAGATGAAATCCTTACACAGGGTCCTCTTTGGGATTTTTCTAAAAATTTCCTGTACACATACTTAGACAGGCACAGAGATGATGGATATGCATGGGCAATTTTTGATCATAGATATTATGAAGTAAGCAATGCACTATTTTCTCTAGTTGTTCTTACCTGCCTTGTAACTTTGCTCTTAAACTGGGGGAAAGTAAAACTTTATTTTATAGAACCACTTAGAATAAAAATGGCTTCACTGATGTTCGTAATTTCTTTTTTAATGATGACTCCTGTTTCTTTGTATGTATGGCTTATGATTAAGCCGCTTCAAACAATTCAATTCCCTTGGAGGTTTACTACATTTGTCCTTACATTTGGTGTGGTTATTTTAGTGTATGCTTTTGATTTAATTGGAAAAATCTTAAAAGAAAAATTTGACATTTATGGTTACAAAATTATAATTTATGCTACTGGATTTACTTTTTGTTTGCTTTTATATGTTGATTTTATAAACATGTATCATTGGGGATGGGTACCAGAAGAAAATCTTCTTAAATCTGCAATTAGCATTAGTTGGGCAAGTGATGAATATAGGCCAAATATCACAGGGGATCCGGATTGGAGGCAAACAGATCTAAGACATGATTTTTCACCTGCTATACAATCTACTAACCCCTACATAGATATAACAATAAAAAAATGGTTGTCACATGAGAGAATGTTTGAGATTTTTTCTCCTACACCACATCAAGTTAGATTGAGAACCTTCTTTTTCCCTGGATGGAATGTTTACATTGATGGGAAAAACACAATTATTAATATTGATCCTAAAAGCGGTGCTATGGTTTTTGAAGCTCCTGGCGGGAAACATGAGATAACAGTACGCTTTGAAAATACACCAATTCGTAAAATCTCTTTGTACATTAGCTTTGGAGCATTAATAGTCTTTTTATTGTTACTTACAAAATACCTAGGTCAAATAAATCTGAAAAATATAATTGAAAAAGAAATAACTAAAACTAGAACGCAAGCGGAGCATATAGCATGAATGCTGCAGTTGTATTATCCTTTTTGTTACTTATCTTACCAGCATGGTTTCTTGACTTAACTAAAGACAAACTAATTTTATTTGCTTCATTATCTTGTTATGGTTCTGACTTTGATGGAGATGAGATAGAGGATCTTTCTGTTTGGGATCCAAAAAGTGGTACCTTGTTTTACCAACAATCATCTGACAATAAATTCTACAAGTCAAACTTTTTTGAAAATGCAACTGAATATATTCCAGTACTTGCTGACTACGATGGTGATGGAAAAACAGATTTTGCTTTCTTCCACAAAGATTCAGCACAATGGATTATATATCAGTCCTCAAATCCTGGCCTACCATCTCAAAAAGTTTTTTTTGGAGCAATCAATGATTTGCCAATACCTTCTGATATAGATGGCGACAAAAAGTACGAGCCTGCTATTTGGAGAGCAAGCATCAAATTATGGTTTTTAACTGATGTAGACAAGGATGGGAATAAAGTTCTTAAAACAGTTTATGAAGGTGCTAATGAAGATTCTGCCTTTAGCGCTGATTATGATGGTGATGGAAAATCAGACTTAATTGTTTGGAGACCAGGAGATGGTTTTTGGCACATAGTAAAATCAAGTTCAGGATTTGATCACAATCAAAGTGAACATATTCAACACGGTAAGGAATGGGATGTAATTGTCCCAAATGACTATAATGCAGATGGAAGATGTGATCTTGTTTTTTGGAGACCAGAAGATCAAACTTGGTACTTCCATTATGCTGGAAACTTAGGAAGTAATCAAATTAAATTTGGTGGAAAGGAGGATATTCCGCTTTCAGCTGATTTAGATGGTGACAATATACCCGAGCTAATTACCTGGAACCAATCTAAAAAATCCTGGAACATTTTAAACACAAGACAAAACGAATCATTCTCATATAAATGGGATGTACCAGATGGTTGCATACCAGCAGTTTCAATATTACAAAAATTAGAATAGAAGGCTCCTTTAAAAGGGTGTGTAAGAAATTCGAGGATAGCATGTCACTCATAGCTGTCAGGATAAGAAGATAGGACTTACGGTTAATAAAGAAGCAATTGTTTAAAATGGGCAGGAATTAAAAGCCAAAACGTGTAAATAAATCTTTAACTCATGGAACAGATTTAAGTAAAAATACGGCCATGCTTTTTGAAAGGACTAAAGCAATGGCAAATCATTTTGGAAGAAAAATAGATATCTTACGCAGTTGACATAGCAAGATGATTTCTTACTGAGTCTCTAACGATATCCCATTTTTGTTGATACCAAGTAATGCCATCTTTAAACCTCCTTAATTCAAGTCTAATAAAAGCAACAAATGCACAAAATATG